>NZ_JBSYHW010000046.1:0-22571 GCF_056108345.1 Cyanobium sp. NIVA-CYA 375
ATCGACGCATTAGTCATGTCCTCAAGCCCCCGGATGTACTGATCAGAGGGGTGACAACTTTCCTGAAACTGGGGGGGATGGGATTAGTTATGAGACTTAAAATGGGTCTCTTCTAAGACTCTTGAATCGGCTATCTGCCGCCGTGCTCCTCCTTGTCTCGCTGAATTGAATAGATCTCATGCGTCTTGAGCAAGACGCGGGATGGGGCCAATAAAAAGACCCGGAGGAGACAGGGGCTCCTCCGGGTCGGGTTGCTGATTGGGATTGCTTGAGCTCAGGTGCTGGTCTGCATTCCCTGGATCAGGAAGTCGAAGTAGGGGCCAGCTAGGGCTGCTTGCTCAGTGCTTAGCAGGGCTAGCGACGCATCCTTCATCGTGCGCATCGCGTCGACCATGCCTGGCATGGGCACGCCGAGGCTGTTGTACATCTCGCGAGCACCAACCAGACCTATTTGCTGAATCATCTCGGTGCTGCCGGCAAGGACGCCGTAGGTCACTAGGCGCAAGTACCAGCTGTAGTCGCGCAGGCACTGGGCTCGCTGCTTTTGGCCGTAGGCATTTCCAGCTGGAGCTACGTAGTCGGGATTGCGCTGGAAGAGCTGCTTGGCAGACTCATCCACAATCTTTTTTTCGTTGTCGGTGAGCACCCGCACAACAGCCAGCCTTTCGGCTCCCCTACTGAGATACTCCACCATGGAGCGCAGCTCGCCGCCACTGGGATACCTAAGCTGATCATCAGCCTGGAGAATCAGATCCCGAACGACGCTCATCGCAGCGACCACACTTAATCATCACTCTATCGACTCCGCAGCATGATCCCGGTGTCATGCCGCAACGTGTAACGCCCCTTTGCACGGCGTAGGGTGAAGTATTGATAGGCGGGCGTGGGCAGAAACACCATTGGCAACAGCGCAGAAGGTTCTACGACCGACTGCGTCGACCTTTCCACTGGCATGGCCGTGACGGTGGCCATCACCGGCCTATCCCATGACGGGCAGGGCGTGGCCCGTCTCGCAGATCGGGTGCTGTTTGTAGCTGGTGCCCTGCCGGGCGAGAGGGCGAAGGTTCGCCTCACCCACAAGGCTCGACGTCATTGGCTGGCTGAGCTGCAGCAAGTGCTGGAGCCTGCGCCGGAGCGGCGAAGGCCCCCCTGCATCCTTGCTGGTGATTGCGGCGGCTGCAGCTTGCAGCACCTCGATGACCTGGCGCAGCAGCATTGGAAGCATCAAAAAGTGGTGGATGCCCTGCGGCGGATCGCCCACCTGGATACGGACGTTGCCCCGCTGCTGGCCGCACCCGAAGGCCTCGGCTATCGCAACCGGGCGATCATTCCACTTGAGCGCTGTGAGGACGGGCGGCTACGGGCTGGCTTTTATCGCCCTGGCACCCACAAGATCGTCAATATGAATCGCTGCCCGGTGCTGGATCCGCGCCTAGACGCCTTGATCGCACCGCTTAAGTCGGATCTTGAGACCAGTGACTGGCCCGTTGATCGGGACTGCCGCGAGGGGGGCGGCCTGCGCCATCTGGCCCTGCGAATCGGTAGCTATACCGGCGAGTCGCTGATCACCCTGGTAAGCAGCACCCCGGACCTGGAGGGCATCGAGATCCTGGCCGCCCAATGGATGCATCGCTGGCCAGAACTTGTAGGGGTCTGCCTGAACCTGCAACCCCTAGCCACTAACACCCTGATGGGCCCCGAAACACGAGTGGTGGTGGGCCGTAGCTGGCTGCAGGAGCGTTTCTGCGACCTCGACTTGCGCATTGCTGCCGATACGTTTTTCCAGGTACACACCAGGCAGGCTGAACGGGTTGTGCCGCTGGTGCTTGCCGCCCTTGAGGGCTCTGCCCCTGGCGTGATGGTCGATGCTTACAGCGGCATTGGTACTTACAGCCTGCCGGTGGCAGCGGCTGGCTGGCACGTTCACGGCATTGAACTCAGTCCTGAGGCCGTGCACCAGGCCAAGGCCAATGCCCGTGAGAATGGGCTTAGTGAATCCGCCACCTTTGAGGCTGGCGTGGTGGCCGAGTGCCTTGGCGAGCACTTAGTTCACTGCGACGCCTTATTTTTAGATCCACCCCGCAAAGGACTTGATCCGGTCACCTTGCAGGCCATAAGCGAGCGTCCACCGGCCCATCTCCTTTACCTCAGCTGCGATCCCGCCACCTTGGCCAGGGATCTGGCCTTGTTGGTGGGAAGCGGCAATTACCGCGTCGAGAGCGTTCAGCCAATCGACTTTTTTCCCCAGACAAGTCACGTAGAAACGTTGACCGTATTGCGACGTATCGGGGCTGGCATCCCAGCCCCGCAGCCAGAGGTTGCCGAGTAGCAGCTGTTGGTGGGGGTGCGGTTTGGGGATCAGCTGCGCAACTGGGCGCCCAGCTGCTTCTCCAGGGCTGCTCGGATCGAGGCGTGGGCTGCCTCCACCTCCTCGTCGGTCAGGGTGCGGCTGGCATCGCGATAACGGAGGCGATAGGCCTGGCTGCACTGCCCTGGGGCCAGTTGGCCGCCCTCGTAGCGATCGACAAGTTCGGCATGTTCGAGCAGGGGCTTGCCGGCCTTGCGGATCACCTGGAGCAGCTCAGCGGATGGGGTACCGGCGGCAACCACCACGGCCAGATCGCGCTCCGATGCCGGCACGGTGGCAAAAGGGGCAAAGGCGGGTTGCCAACGGTTGCGCCGGGTGGCGGCGGTGAGCAGGGCACCTAGCTCCAGTTCGAAGATGATGCTGGATTCGGGTAGGTCGAGACGTTCGGCTTGCTCCGGGTGCAGCTGGCCAAACCAGCCCTGGCATCGCCCCTCCACGATCAGCTGGGCGGCTCGACCCGGGTGCAGCAGGTGGTGCTGGGCCAGCGGACGATCTTCTATTGGGATCGCCAGAGCCGACAGTGCTTGCTGCAGCAGGCCGCGGGCCTGGTGATAGGTGGGGGGCTGGGGTTTGCCATTGCTGCTCCAGCGCTCGCCGCGGCGTTCGCCACAGATCACCCCAGCCAACAGTTGGCGACTATCGCTACCGGCAGCGCTGCTGAACACCTGGCCGATCTCAAAGGCCCAGAAGCCTGGTTGACCGCTCTGAAGGTTGCGGCGTGCAGCGGCTAGCAGCTCTCCATGCAGGTTGTCGCGCAAATGGCCGTAATCAGCCAGCAAGGGATTAGCCAGGGGGATACGCCCAGCTGCTGCCGGCACCAGGGAGAAGCTGCAGGCCTCCTGCAGTCCGGCGGCGCACAGTTGGCGGCGCAAGCGACGCTCCACCTGCTGGGCCGGGGTTAGCCCCCCAGGCTCCAGCGGATCGGGTAGGTGGCAGGCGAAATGGTCGTAACCAACCAGGCGGGCCACCTCCTCGATCAGGTCAACTTCCCGCTGTAGATCCATCAAGCGGGAGGGGGGTACGGTGACGCGCCAACCCTCACCATCAATCTCTTCTGCCAGCTGGCAACCGAGGGCCGTCAAGGTTTGGACGATCTTGTCGTCACCGAGATCTGAAACCCCTTCGCCAGCTTGAACCGGCCCGAGCAGGTTGTGCAGGGCGTCGCGCCTCAGCAGCAGTGGCTCGGTTGGCTCCTCCGCCCTTTGGTGCAGCCAGCGGCCGGAAAATTTGGCTCCACAGAGTTCCTGGAGGAGCGCCACGGCCCGGTCTGCGGCAGCAAGGGTGGCCTCCCTTGGCAAGCCCTTTTCAAAACGGCTGCTTGCTTCCGTCCGCAAGCCAACGCTGCGAGCTGAGCGACGCACTGCTTGGGGAGCAAAGACAGCGGCCTCAAGCCAGATGGAGGTGGTGGTGTCATTGACGGCTTCGTCCGAACCACCCATTACGCCAGCCAGGGCGATCGGGCGGTTGGCGTAGGTAACCACCAGCGCTTCGTGGCTGAGTTTGTGCTCCGTAGCGTCGAGGCTGGTGAATGCCTCACGATCAAGGGCCTGGCGCAGCCCCAGACTGGCTAGCTGGGGTTCGCTGGCTCCTGTGATTACGGCGAGGCGCTTGCTGTCGAAGGCGTGTAGGGGTTGACCCGTCTCCAGCATCACCAGGTTGGTTATGTCAACGACGTTGTTGATCGGGCGAATGCCGGCCTTCTGCAAGCGCTGTTGCAGCCAGGTGGGTGAAGGGGACACCTGCAAACCATCAAGGGCCGTGACACTGAACAGTCCACCAGCTTCAACAGCAACCAGGTCACTTGCGGAAAATGGCAGCGGCTGGCTTGCGGCGGCGGCAGCAGGGGCCTGAATTTGGGTTTGGCCGCCCACCAGGGCCGCCACTTCCCGGGCAATGCCATGCATTGAAAGCCCATCGGGGCGGTTGGCGGTGATCGCCAGCTCCAGGACCTGGTCATCCAGTCCGATGCTGGGCCCCACCGGTGTTCCCAGGGGTGGCACCTGTTCCAGCAGTTCATCAAGGATGGCAATGCCATCCGTATCTGCCACCAGGCCAAGTTCAGCGAGGGAACAAATCATGCCGCTGCTGGCTACTCCGCGTAGTTCAGCTGGTTTGATCGTCAGCTTGACCGCTGGCAGGGTTGCCCCAACTAGGGCCACGGGCACATGGATGCCGGCCCGCACATTGGCGGCCCCGCAGACGATTTGCAGGGTTTCGGCCGCGCCGACATCAACCTGGCAGACGCTGAGCTTGTCTGCATTGGGATGGCCCTGGCGCTCACGTACGAAGCCCACCACCACCCCAGCGGCCTGGGCGGCTAGATCCTCAATGGCATCCACCTCAAAACCAGCCAGCGACAGGCGCTCGGCCAGGGCCCCCGGGGCGAGGGCTTGTTCAGGGCCAGTCACCAGCTCCTGCAGCCATTGGAGCGAGACCCGCATAGCCCTTTAGGTGTTGAAGGGCGATCTTAGGGATCAACTGGGAGGCGGGACTACCGGCAAGTAAGGTGACAACTTGTCCTTTCGCTTCGCACAAGCGGCGCAACGTCCTTCATGGCTAAAAACAAGGGCGTCCGGATTGTGATCACTCTTGAGTGCACAGAATGCCGGTCCAACCCCGCCAAGCGTTCTCCCGGTGTGTCCCGCTACACAACTGAGAAGAATCGCCGTAACACCACCGAACGGCTTGAGCTGAAGAAGTTCTGTCCGCACTGCAACTCCTCGACGGTCCACAAGGAAATCAAGTGATTCGGGCTTAGCCCCTCCAGCTGAGGCCATGCCCGCAGCTGCTGCAACTTGATTTTGGTCCGGTCCTTCAGGCACTGGTCAGATTCCACTTCATTCACCTCCCGCCTTCGTTTTCCATGTCCAGCTCTTTTTTTAAAAAGCGCCTGTCGCCGATCAAGCCTGGCGACCCGATTGACTACAAAGACGTCGATCTGCTCAAGAAGTTCATCACCGAGCGAGGCAAGATTCTGCCCCGCCGGCTCACTGGCCTTACAGCCAAACAGCAGCGCGATCTGACCAACGCCGTTAAGCGTGCCCGCATCGTGGCTTTGCTGCCTTTTGTGAATCCCGAAGGCTGAGGCCTATCTCCTGGCGGCTTCAACCTTCCAAGTTGGCGATCTGGTGGGACTGGGCGATGAGCGCGGTCCCCAGCTTGCTGTGATCTTGGCTGTGGCCTCAAACAAGGCTTCGTTAGCCATTGGTAATAGTGCAAAGCAGCAGATTCAGCCGTTACGGCAGCTGCTGTTGCTTGCCTCTTTTTCCGGAGAATGCGAGCCGCCCCAACGTCTTAGCCAGGCTCCTTGGTCGATCAGCGATGACGCATTGATGGCAGTGCTGCCTTCTCGATGCGACTTTGCGGCAGCTTGGACTTTGATGCAGGCTGAACCTCAGGGCTTGCCGCTGAGCGATTGGGTTGACTTGGTGTCATCGCGACGTGATGGCCTCGCCATCGCTTCCTGCTGGCGTTGGTGTCTTGGTCCCCAGACCTTGTTTCGTCTGCGTCAAAATCTGGTTGAGGCAAGGCCGCTTGAGGATCTTCGCCGTTTGCGGCGAGAGCGCCGCCATCGGGTGCTCCACCAGCAATCTGAACTGCGCTGGCAGCAGCTGCTGCGAGATCGTCAGCCTCTCGATGTCCAGCTCCTCAGCTCAGATCAGCGCCAGCAGCTGGAGCTGCTGATCGATTGGGCTGGCGGAGATTGCGCAACAGCCCTGCCCCTTCCCCTGCGTCAAGCCCTGCAGGCGGCCCAGGTATGTGCAGATACCGGCTCCATCCGTCATCTGCTGGTGGATCTTGGCCAGTGGCAAGCCCACAATTTGCCTTCCCTGCGGGCCACGGTCTGGGAGCAGGGCTTTTCGGCTGATCTGCTGGCTGAAGCCGAGCGCCTCCTGACGGCTGCAGACACTGAACAGCCTGGCGATGCAGAGCGGCTAGATCTAACCGGGCAACGCAGTGTCACCATTGACGATGCCGACACCCGTGACATCGATGACGGGCTGGCGCTGGAAACCAGCCCAGACGGCCAGCTGCGGATTTGGATCCATGTGGCGGATCCTGGCCGGCTGATCGCTCTGGATTCGCCCCTCGACCTGGAGGCCCGCCGCCGTGGCAGCAGTCTCTATTTGGCCTCGGGGATTCTGCCGATGTTTCCGGAGGCGCTTGCCACCGGACCGATGAGTCTGCGGGCCGGAAAGCGCAGTGCCGCCTGGAGCATCTGGGTTGAACTCGACGGCGAAGGGGCAGTTGCGGCTTCGGGTTTGCAGCGCAGCTGGGTCAAACCCACCTACCGGCTCAGCTATGGCGATGCTGACGACCTGATCGAGCTAGCTCCGCCCCAGGAGCAGGATCTAGCTGAATTGCAAGGCCTGCTGCTGCGCCGCCGTCAGTGGCGTGTGCGCCAGGGAGCCCTGCTGCTCGATCAGCCGGAGGGTCGGATTCGAGCCCAGGGCGACGCAGCCCAGCTGGAGATAACCGAACCCAGCCCCGCCCGACTGATGGTGGCTGAGGCCATGATCCTTGCTGGGGCGGTGGTTGCTGGCCTCGGCCAAGACCTCGGTCTGGCCTTGCCGTACCGCAGCCAATTGACGGCAACCCTGCCGCCGGAGGCTGAGCTGGCAGCCTTGCCTGCGGGACCGGTGCGCCACGCAGCCATCAAGCGCTGTCTCAGCCGGGGCCATACCGGCACCGAGCCCAGCCCCCATTTCAGCCTGGGCTTGCCGGCTTACGCCCAGGCCACCTCTCCGATTCGCCGCTACGCCGATCTGGTCGTGCAACGTCAGTTGCTGGCGCTTCAGCAGGGCGGCCAGCCCCTGGCCGCCGCCGATCTGGCCGCTTTGCTCTCCGACCTAGACGGTCCCTTAAGGCAGGGAATTCAGATCAGCCGCGAAGACCAGCGCCACTGGCAACAAGTGTGGTTTGCGGCCGAGCGCGCTCAGCATTGGCAGGCTTGTTTTCTGCGCTGGCTGCGACCCCAGGATCGGTTGGGGCTGGTACACGTTGACGCCTTGGCGATGGATCTGGCCGCTGAGTGCCCAGCGGGTTCAACTCCAGCTGATCTGCTGCAGCTGCGTGTCCAGGCGGTAGACCCCCTCCGCGACCAACTGCGACTGCTGGCCACGGGCTAGTCCGGTGCGAGTCGCGAGGCCCGCAACCATGGCCCCCAAGGGTTGGCACAGCCGATCAGCTTGGCTTGGGTCGCTTGATCAAGGTTCTGCAGCCAGCGGTTCAGGCCTGGCTCAAGGCTGATAAGAGGCCACTCTCTGCTGCCGATATCGCTGTGCAAGCTGGAGTCGCTCTGGAAGCAGAAGCCACCCTGCCCGTCTGGCAACACCGTTCCGCTCCACAGTGACTCCCGGGGCTCCACCTTGCCCTGCCTGGGATCTAGGGGCCTAAGGAAACCAGGCTCAATTTGACCATTGGACTGCAGAAGCTGCGGATTGGCCAGCAGCTGCAGCTGGCGGGCTAACCAATCGCTGGCATGCCAGGGGGTGTCCCAGAGCGGCACTACTGCCGCTGGAGCACGGTGATCGTGGAGCAGGCATTGCTGAACGGCCAGGGGAGCAAGCTCAGCTGGGGGGATGTCAAGTTGCACCGCCAGGGCCGCTGCCGCTCCTGCCGCCTGCCCGATGTTGAAAATCAGTGGCTGGAGCCGGGTTGCCCCGTTGGCCATGTGGCTGCTGCTGAACGCTTTATCAGCCGCCAGCAGGTTGTCGATCTCAGCACTTACCAGGGCGCCGTAGGGAATGCAGAAGGGAGTGCCGCTCCAGCGCCCGCCCCAGCGAATGCTTTTAGGTGCCAGTGGCCAGTCAGGCCCGGGGTAGTGGTGGTCGTTGGCGTAATTGCCCACCGCTATCGACTCCAGCTCGCCGCTGTCATTTAGCGGCAGTGGTCCCTGGGATTCCGCGCTGCCTAGGGGGAGCAGCTGCTGTTCCAGCACCAGCGAGCGGCCCAGCAGCCTTCGCCCCTCCCGCCAGTAGGGCATGGCAGCCAGCCAGGGGGCAGGACTGCCGGCTTCAGCAGGAAAAGCATGGCCCAGTTGAAGCCAGCCCCCACTTGCCTGCTCAAGTGCGTCGGCAAACTGGACGCTGTAGTTCTGCATCTCGGCCGCCAGGGCGGCTTCCTGAGCTGGGTCACCACTAAAGGCGCGTTCCAGCCCCTGGTGCCAGTCATTGCCGTGCAATGGCCAGTTGAGCATCACCAGGCCGCCCGGCAGGCGCCCGTAGTTGATCGTGCGCTCTAACCCGAAGGTCTCGCTGGCTCGTTCAAACGGCGCAGCTAAGGGCGGGGGGGCTGCAGCTGGCTGTAACACCTCGCTCTGGAGCTGGCCCATCACCACCCAGGTGGGCGATTGCACGGGTTGTTGCTTGAAAAAAGCTTCCGTTTGCAGCCGTTGCTGGCTGGGGGCACTGGGTTCGCCCCATAACTCCTGGGCTTCCCAGCCGAGTCGAAATGGAGCCTCCGCTAGGGGCAGCAGGTCGCCGCGGTCGCTGCCATCGACCACAACTTTGCAGGCCAGCCATTGGCTTTCACCCTTGTGCTCCAGCTGTACCGCTGTGATGCGGGAGCCTTGGCGCTCTACCGCCAGCAGCTTGCATCCCGGCAGCCATCGCAACTTGGGGAGTTCCTGCACCCAGCCCTGCAGGATCGCCTCGGCTGTAGCGGGCCGGTAACCAAAACAACTCACCCAGTTTTGATCGAGTCCCTCGGGCTCGGCCTGCTCGAGGGCGCGCAGAAAGGCTCCCCAGAGACCGGTCTGCCAAGGGGTGAGCTCATTGCCATCGGGGCAGCAAACCCCGGCGGCGCTCACCATGCCCCCAAGCCAGTTGCCAGGGGTGAGCAACAGCGTGCTGGCACCGCCGCGGGCAGCCTGGATTGCTGCGGCCACGCCACCGGTGCCGCCCCCCCACACCAAAACATCCACTGCTTCTGAAAGCAGGGTCATGGCTGGCGGACACGGCTAAGACAAGCCTCGCAGGGGATGATCTGAGCTGGCGTGCTCGTGGTCAGCCTTGCTGTCCGTCGCCGCTCCGTAGGATCAAAAGGATGACTTACACGCTCACCACTCCTCTCTATTACGTCAACGACCGCGCCCATCTCGGTAGTGCTTACACAACGCTTGCCTGCGATGCGGTGGCTCGTTACCAGCGGCTGAAGGGGGAGTCGGTGACGTTCATCACCGGCTGCGATGAACACGGCCAGAAGATTCAACGCACGGCCGAGGCTGCCGGATTAAGTCCGCAGGCCCATTGCGATGCGATCAGCGAGGGATATCGCGACCTTTGGAGCCGCTGGCAGATCAGCAACGACCGCTTTATCCGCACCACCGATCCCCGCCACCGAGAACTGGTGGGGCAGTTTTTTGCAAGGGTGCAAGCCAGCGGCGACGTGGTGGAGGGGCGTCAGCAGGGCTGGTATTGCGTTGCTTGTGAGGAATTCAAAGACGACGCACCGGGCAGTGAGGATCCCGAATGCCCCATCCATCGCAAGCCGCTGGAGTGGCGCGATGAGGTCAATTTGTTTTTCCGCCTTTCCCGCTATCAGGCCCAGATCGAGGCCTTGATCCGTCAGCCGGGCTTCATTGCCCCCGCCAGCAGGCAGAAGGAGGTGGAAAACTTTGTGGCCCAGGGGCTGCGCGATTTTTCAATCTCCCGGATCGACCTGCCATGGGGCATTCCGGTGCCCGGCCATGAAGGCCATACCTTTTATGTGTGGTTTGACGCCCTGCTCGGCTATCTGACGGCCTTGCTCGACCCGACCGAGCCAGTTGTGCTGGAGCAGGTGCTGGAGCGCGGCTGGCCGGCCCAGCTACACGTGATTGGTAAGGACATCCTGCGCTTCCACGCGGTTTATTGGCCGGCGATGCTGCTGTCGGCGGGGTTGCCCTTGCCGGAGCGGGTATTTGGTCACGGCTTCTTAACCCGCGAAGGCCAGAAGATGGGCAAGTCGCTCGGCAATGTGCTCGACCCTGAGGTGCTGCTTGAGCGCTGCGGCCGCGATGCGGTGCGCTGGTACTTGCTGCGCGACATTCCCTTCGGCGAGGACGGTGATTTCCAGCAGCAGCGCTTCATCGACCTGGTCAACAACGATTTAGCAAATACGATCGGCAACCTGCTGAATCGCACCTCTTCGATGGCACGGCGCTGGTTTGCCGATGCCGTGCCTCCAGCCGGAGCCGCTGCAAAGTGCGATCACCCCCTGGCTGTTGCTGCCCTTGCGGCCGGCGATAGCGTCAATACGGCCTTAACCGACCTCGACTTCCGTCGCGCCGCTGAAGCGGCGCTGCAGCTAGCAATCGCTGCAAATGGCTACCTCAACGACCAGGCCCCTTGGAAGCAAATGAAGCTGGAGGATCAGGAGCAGCTTGTGGCAGCTGATCTCTACGCAGTGCTCGAGGCCACCCGCTGGGTAGCCGTGCTGTTGGCCCCGCTACTACCGGAGCTTTCTGATCGGATGCTGGTCCAGCTCGGCCAGGAACCATTTGTTAGCGGTCCGCTGGCTCCTGCCTGCGCCCCTAGCAGCCAAGCTTCTCCTTGGCTGCTAGCCCAGCAATGGGGTCAGCTCGAGCCGGGACTCGCCCTGATTGAGCCGCAGCCGGTGATGTTGCGACTTGAGCTCGAGTCACCTCTGTGACCGCGACTGCCAGACTGCAGTGGCGGCCCCTGCTGGCCCTGAGTCTCGGTGCGATAGCAAGCCTGTCCGTGCTGCTGGTTGGTTGCCGCAGCCAGGCAACTAAGGAGCAGCCGGCCCAACCTTTTGTCTTCCGCTCCCTCAACCTGCGCCAGAAGGATTCCAGTGGACGTCCCCTGTGGGAATTGAGCAGCCCAGAGGTGCGCTACGACCTCAGTCGCCGTGTTGCTCAGGCTCGCGACCTGCGAGGCACCATCTACGCCAAGGGTCAGCCCATTTATCGGGTCACAGCTAGTAGCGGCACCGTGATCAATGACGGCGAGGTGGTGCAGCTGGAGGGCCCGACCCGGTTGCAGCGACTTGGACCCAAGCCACTTGTTGTGACCTCCACTCGAGTGCGTTGGTATCCCAAGCAGGAGCGTATGGAATTGGACCGCAGTCCGCGGGCCTCCCAGGGGGACCTGCGTGTCTCCGCTCAGCGCGCCCGGTTCTGGATCAAGCAGGACAAGTTGGAACTGAGGGGCATGCCCCTTTTGGAGCGTCCAGGCACGGTCGGCTTGAAGCTGGCGCTCAGTTCAGCAGACTGGTTCCCCACCACAGGCCAGCTGATCGGCCGAGGGCCAGTGCGGGGGGAACGGCGCACACCAGGTAATGGCGTCCAAACTCTTTCGTCCCCTGCCCTCAGCGGCAATTCCCTGCTTCAGGTGATCGACCTTCAGGCCCCTGTGCAGGTGCTGGATCTCGGCCGCAAGGCCCGTCTTGATGCCAGCCACACTCGCCTTGACTTGGCACGAGAGCTGATCACCAGTCCCCATGCCTTTACCGCCCTGCTGGATCAGTCCCGCCTAAGCGGGCTGGGCTTTGAGGTGATTGGTTCCATGCATACCCTGGTGGTTCCTCAGGACTGCCGCCTGAATCAGCCAACCGATTCCCTTGTCGCCAATCGCTGCACCTGGAATTGGCAGACAAACCAGATTGAGGCCCTTGGTGACGTGGAGCTGCGCCGCACGGCTTTCTCACAGGTCACCCGCGCCAAGCAGCTTCAGGGTGTGCTTACTAAGCAGGGACTGGCTGTCTTCAGCAGTCCTGGGGCTCGGGTAAAGACCCGGGTGACCCTGCCTCCCCGGGCTCCAGCAAAACCTGGCTCCCGCAAACCGGCTCCATTCGCCCTCTAAGCCGTTGGGCCCAACCCTCAAGCCAGGTCAGATCACTGCGGCTGAAGCAGCGGGGCGACCAGCCGGCAAGCACCACCAGCCCTTCTAAGCCGAGGGGCTGCACCACAACCGCTGGCACACCGGGTAGCAGCCTCTCAAATTCAGCCCTGCCTGGATAGAGACGCAGGTCTACCAGTGAGATAGCGGCATTTTTTTCCTGGGCTCGGCGGCAGATGGCCCCGGGTTCAAAGAGCTCATCAACTAGCAGGCCGCGGCGCAGCAGACACCTGCCCTGCCAAAGCACTACTACCGCTGCCGCCGGACTGGCGGTAAGCAACATCTGACTGCCCCAGCCCAACTCCTCGGCCAGGTCATCAGGCAGCCCCTCTGCGAGCACAAGCCCCTGTACCCCCTCAAGGGCAACGCGAGCAGCCGCTTCTGGCTCGTACCTAGTCCAGAGAATGCTCACCAGCATTAAACCTACCGCCAGGAAGCTGGCCAACACAGCAGCCCGTTCCAGGGCTGGATCGGTGCTAGCGGCAGTGGTCTGATTCACCACCACCAATGCCAGGGAGGCCACCCCAGACCAAAGGCAGATCCTTGCAGGAGTGGAGGCGGCCATG
The DNA here is from genome assembly GCF_056108345.1 of Cyanobium sp. NIVA-CYA 375. Classification (NCBI taxonomy): domain Bacteria; kingdom Bacillati; phylum Cyanobacteriota; class Cyanophyceae; order Synechococcales; family Prochlorococcaceae; genus Cyanobium; species Cyanobium sp. NIVA-CYA 375. Next base: position 12,777 of record NZ_JBSYHW010000046.1, read on the forward strand.
AGCATTAAGCAGGAGGCGACAACAGGGCCCGTAAGCGGCAAACTAGTTCCATGTTGGGCCTGATCCGTTGCCCCCTTCCCTGCGCTTGACCCGTCGCATACCCCTGTTGGGGGTTTTGGCCGCCTTGTTTATTGGCTTTACCATCACCCTGATGCCGGCGGCAGCTCTGGCCATTGCCGCCAGTGGCCTGCCGGCTGCACCTCCCCAAGAGCGCATTCTTGACACCGCGGACGTGCTCAGCCGGGCCGCAATCGGCGAACTCAGCAAAACTCTCGAAAGCTTTGTTGCAGAGCGCGTCGATGCGCACTTGATCACTGTTAATCGCCTCGACTATGGGCTGAGCCTGCCCCAATTCGGTAACCAAGTGCTGGAGCGTTGGTCAGAGTCTGGCGGTGAGCCAAATCAGCTTCTTTTCCTGATCGACAGCCAAACCAACAGCTCCGCAGTAGTGACCTCACCTAGTCTCGACACCCAACTTGATGCCAGTTTGTTGCGAAGCACAGCCCGCAGCACCATGGCCCAGCCGATTCGCGACGGTGGTCGCTACCGCCAGGGAAGTCTTGATGCGATGACTCGTCTGCTCACAGTGCTTCAGGGAGGTGAAGATCCAGGTGAACCGATCACTACTGAGGTTGTGAGCCAGCCCACCAACATCCCCACAAAGGAGGAAACTCAGTCAAGCAACGCTTTTACTTGGGTCGTGGTGTTGCTGACGGTGGGCACGATCGTGCCCATGCTCACTTGGTGGGTCTTCTCGCGCTGATCCGATGGCATTGACCAACTGGATGGGGGCGTTTGGGCGCGCCCAAGCCCTCGATCTAAGTAACGATCTGGAGCGAGGTTATGAAGCCGCCCTGCTGATCCAGAGCATGGAGCTGGAGCATTACAACGACAGGCCCGTACGCCCGGAATTAGAACTACGCATTCCCAGGTCAGCTCAGGCCCAGTTGCTGCGTCGATTTCGAGCTGCCCTTGAGGTCTGTCGCCAGTCTGTACAGACGCTGCGAACCCACCGGGGCGAACTGGCCGGTCAGGAGATTCGCCAGTTTCAGCTGATCGAGTCTGTTGTGGCCCGCTACGCCGCCAGTAGGGATCCCCTGCCGGCCATCAGTCGCTCCCCTGAGGTGTTGCCCCGCAGCCTGATCGGCGTCGTTGATCAGGTGCGCCGCCAACTCGACCCCGAGGCGGAGGCGAACGTGGTAGCTGGCTTTCGCCGCCGCCGCGATTCCACTTTGGTGTCCCTGCGCATCCTGCTGTTGCTGATTTTGGTGCCGGTGCTGGTTCAGCAGATCAGTCGAACCTATGTGTTCTCGCCCCTAGTTGATCGCTTCGCCCCAGACAATGCGTTCCTCACCTATCCCAAGCCAAAGCTTGAGGAGAAGGCCGTTGAGAAGTTGCGTGTTTTCCAGGCAGAGATTGAGTTTGACGCGCTTTTGAATGGCAATCCCCTACCCAGCCGCAATGAACTGCAGGTACAGCTAGCAAGCAAAGCCCAAGACCTTAAAAATGAGGCCGACTTGGAGAGCACCCACGCCATTAAGAACGTGCTAGCCGACCTTGGTGGTCTGGCTGGTTTTGTGTTTGTTTGCGTGTTTGGCAGCCGTGATCTCCAGGTGTTGCGAGGTTTTCTTGACGAGCTTGTGTACGGCCTAAGCGATAGCGCTAAAGCCTTCGCCATCATCCTTTTCACGGATATCTTTGTTGGTTTTCACAGCCCGGAGGGCTGGACGGTGCTGCTCGATGGGATAGCCAACCACCTAGGTCTACCCGCACAAGAGAACTTTATTATGTTATTTATCGCCACCTTCCCGGTGGTGTTGGCGACAGTGTTCAAGTACTGGATTTTCCGCTATCTCAATCGTGTCTCGCCGTCTTCTGTTGCCACGCTGCACAACATGAATGGTGGTGGTTGATCCCGTCCCTGCTTGCACCCTTGTGCTCGGTCCAGCCCGAAGTGGCAAAAGCCGCTGGGCTGAGTACCTTGCCCACCAGTCCGGATTGCCGGTTACTTACCTAGCAACGGGGCCTCGACCATCCGAGCAAGATGCCGCCTGGAGGCACCGAGTACAGGCCCATTTGATTCGGCGGCCACTCCATTGGACCACTTTGGAGGTTGATAGCGCCCTAGCGGAAGAGCTCCGGTGCCTCAAGCCCCCTGGCCTGGCCCTAGTCGATTCCCTCGGCAGCTGGGTAGCCTCCGGCCTCGACCTAGACAGGCTGGCCTGGCAAGAACGCACTGCAGGGCTTGCTAACAGCCTCGGTTGCTGTGCAGTTCCGGTGCTTTTGGTCAGTGAGCAAACAGGTTGGGGGGTGGTGCCTCCCACCGCGATCGGCGGTCTGTTTCGCGACCGTCTCGGGTCATTGGAGCAACAGCTGGCACCCCTTTGCAGCGTGATGTGGTTGGTGATCGCTGGTCGGGCTCTCAATTTGACGAGCCTGGGACTGGCCGTGCCCCCTGATTGATCGTGCCGCGAATCGTCTTGTTTCAGCCACAGATTCCGCCCAACACCGGCAATGTGGCACGCACCTGCGCTGCCACCGGCACGGAGCTGCACCTGGTGGAGCCCCTGGGCTTCCAAATCAATGATCGTCAGCTAAAGCGGGCTGGCCTCGACTACTGGCCCCTGGTGTCTCTGCATTGCCACGCCAACTGGTCAGCATTTGCCGATCAGCGACTACTTAGTGGCGGGCGCCTAGTCGCCCTAAGTAGCCATGCAAGCCAGCCCTACACCGGTTGGGCATTCGAGGCCGATGACTGGCTGCTGTTTGGCCGCGAAACCGATGGCCTGCCAACGGATGTGCTGGCCGCGGCTGATGTGGCTCTCACGATCCCAATGGCATGCGCCGACCAGCCCCAGCAGGCCGGAGTGCGTAGCCTCAATCTCTCCGTATCGGTGGGGGTGGTGCTGTTTGAGGCAATACGGCAACAGAGTTCGCTGACATTGGCGTGATCCCCTGAGGTGACAGGGATCTGGGCAGCCCTACAGCGTTTGTTGTCACAAGGGGCACTTGTGGCGGGGAGTTCAGTCCGCTACTGTCTGGCCGACTTGGGGATATCGGCTTCTCCACAAGTTTTGTCCGACTGAAAGAACTGTATGAAGCCTTTGCAAACGACACTGCGATTCCTGATCCCCTGCGCCATTGCCGTTCCGGCAGTGGTCGCAGCTCTAGACCCCGCTGATATCGACAAGGCTTCCGTTGACACCCTGATCGCCGCCCTGCCCGCACCCAGCACCGACAAGATATGGGTGAAAGTGCGCCAGTCGATCAGTGTTGAAGAGCTTTCCAGTCGCCTCAAGCTCGAGGAAGAGCGCCTAGCCAAGCTCAATGATGTCAATGAAGACCATCATTTCCGTCAGGGTGATTGGCTAGTAGTTCCCAGCCAGCAGTCCCGGCAGATCAAGCAGCTAGCAGCTATTGATACCAGCGAGCTGCGCCGCACACCGCCCCTTCAGTCCCTCCCCCCGGTAGAAGAGCGAGCCGTTGTTCGTTTTGGGGATACGGTTGTCAAGATTGCCCAGCGGTATGGCATGACGCTCCAGGAGCTGTTGCGTCTCAATCCGGGTCTTGAAACTGCCAGGCTCGTAGTGGGAAGCCAGGTGCGCCTTGCACAGTCGTCCCCTGGGCGCACCCGTATGGTGCTTGGCCTCAAGCCGACCACTAGCGGCGGCATCAGCTGGCCGGAACTGCCCGGATTTGATCAGCTCAATAGGCCATTTGACGGGCCCAGTTCTGCCCAGGGCTGGATGTGGCCTACCAAGGGGGTTTTCACTTCTGGTTATGGCTGGCGTTGGGGACGAATGCACAAGGGCATCGATGTGGCCAACAACGTCGGAACTCCTATCGTTGCAGCCAAGGCCGGGCGAGTGGTTTTTTCTGGCTGGCATGACGGCGGTTATGGCTATCTCGTAACCCTGGCCCATGCCGATGGCAGCCGCTCCCTGTACGGCCACAACAGCCGCCTGCTGGTTCGGGTTGGTCAGCAGGTTGATCAGGGCACCCTCATTTCCCATATGGGCAGCACCGGCCGCAGCACCGGGCCCCACCTCCACTTCGAGATTCATCCCCCCAGCTCCGGCGCTACCAATCCCCTCCAGTTCCTGCCACCCAGGGCCTGATAAACTCACTTAACGGCTCGGTAGCTCAGCTGGTTAGAGCGTGGGATTCATAACCCCAAGGTCGGGAGTTCAAGTCTCCCCCGAGCCATTTTGATCAGAATCAGCCCAAATCATGGGCCCAAGCCCAAATCGTGGGCTCAAATTAATTTTGTGGATTTTATTTTCCCCATGATTAACGCAGTTCAACTGCATCAAGCCTGTCGCGGAACGAGGCCGCATCCAAGCCAGCGCTTTCCAAGATGCCGAGCGGTTCCGTTGAAGTGGGATCAGGGCTCAGCTGCTGGACGACAGGCGAGGCCGAGGCGGCGCCACCAGCTCCGGCGCTACCTCCACGGCGTCCACGGCCATAGCCCGATGAGCGGCCTTCAATAGCCCGAATCAGGGATTTGCTGCGGTTCACCTCACCAACGCTCTGGCCATCCTTGGGACGGACCAGCGGGTTGCTGCTTAGTTCAGAACGCAGCTGGCTTAAGAGCCGGAAATGTCCTGTCGTGTTGTATTTGCGCAGCACACTCGGCTCCCACGCCATGGCAACAGCCCTTTGTGTATAGGTTGCTATCAGCCTATGGCCCCAGGGCCCAGGCGCCTGTGATAAATTGTGAAGAGCAACTGGTAGTCGATCCGACTTTGGATTGACGTTCCCAGTGCTGTAAGCCCTTAATCACCTATCCAGCATGTCCCGGCTCGTTGGCCTGCAAGCTCCAGACTTCACCGCTACCGCCGTGGTGGATCAGGAATTTAAGGAGATTAGCCTTTCCCATTACCGCGGCAAATACGTGGTGCTTTTCTTCTACCCACTCGATTTCACCTTCGTATGCCCCACGGAGATCATCGCTTTTTCTGAGCGCTACGGTGATTTCTCTAGCCGCAACTGCGAAGTTCTGGGTGTGTCAGTTGACAGCCAGTTCAGCCACCTTGCTTGGCTCCAGACGGATCGTAAGGATGGCGGTATTGGCGATATTGCCTATCCCCTTGTCGCCGACCTCAAGAAGGGCATAGCCCGTTCCTACGAGGTTCTTGATGAGGAAGCAGGTGTAGCCCTGCGTGGTTTGTTCATCATTGACCCAGACGGCGTGATCATGCAGAGCACGATTAACAACCTGCCCGTCGGCCGCAGCGTTGATGAGACGCTGCGTTTGCTGCAAGCCTTCCAGCACATCCGCAACAATCCCGACGAAGTCTGCCCTGCTAACTGGAATCCGGGCGACAAGACCATGAATCCCGACCCCGTCAAGAGCAAGGAGTTCTTCGCCGCCGTCAACTGAACCCGATCAGAGTCGAATAGCCCGATACCTGTCGCTGAATCTGGGGGCCTGCGGGCCCCCTGTTTGTTTGGTAGTTTTTGATGGAAGGCTTGCTCGGCTACTACCTAACCGTTGGTCAGTTGCTCAGTTGCGGAGGCTGGCTAGCAGCCTCATGCCGTCTAGCCCGCCAGTCAGCGGATCGCAGGCTCTCTCAGGATGGGGCATCAAGCCCAACACGTTGCCGCCTGGATTGGTCAAGCCCGCTACATCACCAATCGAGCCATTGGGATTGCTCGCGTAGCGCAACACCACCTGACCATTTGCCTCGAGCGCGGCTAACTGCTCGCTCTCGCACTGGTACCGCCCCTCCCCGTGGGCAATGGGAAGAACGATTGCTTCGCCATCGCTATAGCCTTTCAGCCACTGGCAGTTGCCTGGGGCAACGCTGAGCCGCGCTGGTTCGCAGAGAAAATGCAGCCGAGCATTACGGGTGAGCGCTCCAGGCAATAGCCCCATCTCGGTGAGCACCTGAAAACCATTGCAGATGCCCAGCACCGCGCCACCTGCCTCTGCATATTCCAGCACCGACTCCAACACCGGTGCAAACCGGGCAATCGCACCGCAGCGCAGGTAGTCGCCATAACTGAAGCCACCAGGGATCACCACCGCCTCGAGTCCGCTCAGATCGCGCTCCTCGTGCCAAAGAAAGCGTGTCGGTAGGCCGACGCAGCCCTCTAAGGCCCAGCGCACATCCCGGTCGCAGTTTGAGCCTGGGAAAACCACGATTCCAATGGTCATTGCTGCTCCCCTGCCAGGTCAAACAGCTCGAGGTGCCAGTTTTCGATTACTGGATTAGCTAGCAGTCCATCACTGAGTAATTCCAGCTGGCTTTGGGCAGTGCTTTGGTCCGGGGCCTCCAGTTCAAGTTCAATTGCCTTGCCAATACGCAGGCTGCGGACGCCCTGCACACCAAGTCTGGCCGCAGCCGCCCTGGTGGCCTCGCCAGCCGGATCAAGCACCGAGGGCCTAAGTGAAACCTGAACACGAGCGCGGAAAATTGGCACCAGAGGAGCAGGAGGTTTGTGAAATCTTGGCAGCTCAGTGGCCCGTAGTTGCCAGTTTTGTTCAGGTTGAAGACAGCCCCTTGGTTTTAGGGGCGTGTTCAGGCGCGTCAGCCCTTTTTCAATTGCCTCCTTGGCAACCCTGCGCCGTGGTCGTAGAGGCGGGTGGAGGGCTGATCTCAATTCGTTGGACGATTGAGCTTGGACCGCGTCGAATCGCCGTCCGTCGAGACTGTAGTGGCATGGAGCAGGCAGGACTCGATGGCAGCACGGTGCAGCTGGAAGCCAAGTAGCACCAGCTCTAGACCGGGGTCGTGCTGTTCGCATTCAGCCTGTTTACCCCCTGGCTCAAACCAGCACTCCAGCCGTGGACCAACCGCCTGAATCTGCAGAGGCCGGCTTTTACCCGCCAGCCACAGACGCCCCTTAAGCCTGATCAGGCCACCGTCTTTAACCAATTGCAGCAAGCTCTGCTCTAAAGAAGCGCGTGAGAAATCGCCAGGTAGGTCCAGGGCTAACGACTCAATGGCGACATGGCTGTGATCGTGATGCTCGTGATGTTCATGCCCTGAATTGGCCGACAGCCGTCGCTCAAGACCAAGCACCAGCTCGGGATCTACCTCGCCCCTACCCATTGACAAGAGCACAGCTCCTGGCTGCAACTGGGGTGCAAGGCGCTTGTGCACCGTATCGATTTCGGCAGGAGAGAGGCAGTCTGCCCGGCTGATCAGCACTAAATCGGCAGCCTCGAGCTGCTCGGCAAACAACTCCTCAATTGCCGTCGCGTGATCCAGGCTGGGATCTGCCTGGCGCTGGGCCTCGAGTGCGGCTGGGTTAGCCACTATGTTGCCCGCCGCTAGGGCCTCGCCATCCACAACTGCCACCACACCGTTGACACGGATTCGGGTGCGGATCTGGGGCCAATTCAGCGCCGCAACCAGTGGTTCTGGTAGTGCCAGGCCACTGGTCTCCACCACGATTCCATCCAGGCTGTCGGCTCGCTCCAGCAGCTTCTCCATCGTTGGCAAGAAGTCGTCCTGGACGGTGCAGCAGAGGCAGCCGTTTGCCAGCTCCACCAAGCGGGTGTCCAGTTCATCTTCAGGACAGAAACCACAGCTGCGCAACAGGGCTCCATCGATGCCAACCTCCCCAAATTCATTGACCAGTACAGCCAGACGCTGGCCGCTGCGCAGCAGCAAATGGCGCAGCAGGGTTGTTTTGCCCGCACCAAGGAAGCCAGTCACCACGGTGACTGGCAATCTTCCGATTGAATTATTCATCTCAGGCCGCCAGACCCGCCAAGGCCCAGGTGCCGCCAAGAGCCAGCAGGGCAAAGGCCAGCCAGCGCAGCTGGGTTGAAGAAAGGCGTGCTACTTGGGGGCGCAATGCCAGCAGTGCCACGGCGAGCAGTGCAGCCTGGGAAAGAAACAACCCTGTGCCATAGGCCACAACTGGCATAGCGCTCCAACTGAAAACGGGGCCACTCAGCACGTAGCCGTGCAGGGCCATTGCCGGTAGCAGGAGAAAGGCAGGCAGCAGGCGCAGCAGTACCAATGCCTCCACAACGAGGGTGCAGGCCACCAGTGATTCAGCCGCCGGAAGTCCGGGCCAAAGCAGTCCCGCGCCACTGCCCAGTAGGCCAACAGCTAGTAATCCCAAGCTCCAGCTCAGCCGTCTTTGCAAGCCCACCAGGGAAAGGGCCAGAAGGAAAAGCAGATGGTCTGGACCGAGCACCGGGTGGGCCAGGCCACTCAGCACGCCGTTGAATACTCCGGGCGTCATTTGGCCGAGGTCGGCAAAGTGATGGGCCTGGGCAGGGCTGAGGGCGCCCATAGAAATTGATGCCAGGCCGGCAACCAGCAGCCAGGGGCCCCGGGCTTGGCCAGAGGCTGGAGTTTTAATCAAAGTCATGGGCCGGTCCGCGCCGTAGGAAGAGCAAAACCGGCGGGCGTTCTGACTTGGCGATGGGTGGTGAACAGGACCAGAAATCTGGAAAGGTTCATGGCCCCAGGCCTTCACAGCTGCGGGACAGCGTTGGATTTTCACCAACCTTTCCCCCTTACCTCCAGTGGCTGATCTCCACTGGAACCGGAGAGCTGATGCTATCGGTCAGCGGACCTATCGGCACGCCAGGCTGTCCTTAGTAGCAACTCCAGTTGTTGGGTTGACACCGGTGGCTCGCTTGCAAAGAGCTTTCTGCTCAGGCAGATCAAGGACTGCATCGCTGAAATCGGCCCCTTCAATCGTTGCCCCTTTGAAGTGGCTCTGCATCAACATGGCGTTACGCAGCACAGCACCACTGAGGTCAGTGTCCTCAAAGTGACTTGCGAAGGCCACCGCATCTTCAAGGTTGGCATCCTTCAGGTTGGCTCCCCTTAGATCGCTGCTGTTGAAAACGGCCCCGCGCAGATCGGTCGCGCTCAAGTCGAAGCCCGCCAGGGTTGCTTTCAGAAACTCCTGCTGTTGAAGGTTTCTGCCGTGCATGTCGGGTTGAAGGTCTTGAAGCGAGCGCTGACTGCGCAGCTCCGGTGCGGTGATTGCCCAGCCAGGCGCTGCCCCAAGACACCAGGTCAGCACCAGGGCCAGTGCTGCCATTAGCCAACTATTCGGCCAGCTCGATCGGTTACCTGATCTCGGGCCCATGGGCGCGCACTTACGGTGTTAGTTCAAGTTATTCCAACCATGGTGATGGCTTTGCGGGTGGTGGTTCCCCCCCACCCCCTGATCGGCCACTGGCTGGGCGTACTCCGCGACCGTCACACGCCTGGCTCTCTCTACGCCACAGCCACTGCCGAGCTGGGTCGCTGGCTCACCTATGAGGCGGTGCGCGACTGGCTGCCCCACCGTCGTATCCAGCTGGAAACAACCCTTGCTGGGGTGGCGGCGGATGTGGTCGATCCTGCGGTGCCCCTGCTGGCAATCCCTTTGCTGATCTCCGGTCTTGGCCTTTGGCAGGGCGGCCAGACCGTGCTCCCTTCCGCCAAGGTGCTGCATCTGCATGAAATACCTGGGGTTGGTACCAGACCAGTCGAGCCAATCGCTCCTCGCTGCGGGGTTCTGGTTTTTCTGGCGGAACTGGGAGAAGGGGAGACCCTGCTCCAGCTACTCGATGATCTTTCCGCCCTCGGTGTGTCCGGTGATCGCTTGCGAGTAATCACCGCTTTGGCTTCTGGGCCTGGTCTCAAGGCTGTGGGTGAACGCCACGGCAGCCTCACCCTCTACGCCGCCGGCATCGATCCGGAATTAAACGAAGCCGGTGCGATCGTCCCCGGTATTGGCGATGTGCAAAAAAGATTGGTAACCGTTCACGGGGCGTGCCGGCCTGACCTTGACATGACATAGGCAGTCACCACTTCATGATTGATGCGCAGC
>NZ_JBSYHW010000047.1:0-22352 GCF_056108345.1 Cyanobium sp. NIVA-CYA 375
TCATCACCGTCAGCCTGGAGACAATGAAGATCGTGAAGGCCTTGCCGCCTCTGGGTGAGTTGTCGTGAACTTAAGGATGCCTCGCCTACCTGCTGGGCGGCTCCATGAGGCCCTCTTTTAGCCAACTCTCGTCAAATGGATACATTTTGTCGATAGTTGGAAAAGGCGCCCCCGGTTTGCAAGGGGTTTGGGGCTGTTGACTAGGGCAAACTCTCGACAAAACGACGGATGACCGAAAACACCTCTCCTGCAGGGAATTCGAGCGGCTCTTGGAGGCGATTAAGGGGAGCCGGAACAAGACCCGTGACCGCTGTCTAGGAGTTTGTCGCCCATAGAGCTTCGGCACCGGTCACTCGGAACGCCCGCTGATGCCAACGCCCTAGTGGGCTTATCAGCCCTCTCAGCCCCCTCGGTATCCATAGCCGTGGCCTGGTCCCTGTTCTGGATGCCTCAGCCGAATCCCTTGGCTGGCCCGCGGTTGCCCGGCGGCAGCAGCGGGATCTCGATCACCGCCCCCTGCTCCACCGGGTAGCCCTCCATCTGCAGGTGGATGTCGCTGCAGACCAGGGTCAGTGGCGGCTCCAGCTCCAGCGCCTCCATGAACACCAGCACCACGTCCTGCCCTGGTCCGGCGGCATCGGGGTGGCGCTTGACGTCCTGCTGGAACCGCAGGGCCGTGTACTTCTTGAGGTCAGGCCGGGCCGAGAGCACGTTGGTGCGCAGGAAGCGGCCGTTGCCGTACTCGGTCTGGTTGACGAACGTGTCGTAGGGCTCGTCGCCATCGGGCCCGGGCAGATCGTCCTGGGTGGTGATCCGGATGTCCTTCACGGCAGGAGGGTCTGAGGCGTGCACCCAGCATCCGTGATCCGGTCAGGATGGGACACGCCCTCCAGCGAACACCGTGAGCGCACCCCTGCAGATCGGCGACACCGTTCGCTTCTCCCGGGCCTTCCTGCAGTCGATGGCCATGGTGAGTGGCCCTGAGGCCCCCACCAGCAGCGGACCCTTCGCACGGGGCACGGTGACCGCCATTGCGCCGATCATCCCCAACAGCCCGATGGTGGTGGCAACGGTGAGCTGGGCCGATGGCGTCACCACCCAGGTGAACGTGACCAACCTCGAGATCCAGCCGGGCAACCCGCCGCTCACGCCTCGATGAGCCGGCTGACGCCTGAATCGATACGGGCCAGCCAGGCGGAGCTGCCGCCGATCGGCACGGTGATCACGGAACTGCGCCGCCAGGACCCAACCATCCAGCAGGAGCAGCACCGTTACCGCTCGCCGCGGGGTTTTCAGCACTGGGCCAATCACCTGGCCTATGCCGCCCTGATCGAGGCCGGCGCCGAGGTGATGAACGAGCTGGCCGATCCAATCGGCTTCTGGGCTGCCACCACCTGCCGCTGGGCACGGATCGTCGAAGCCCCGCCCCGCTTCCTGACGCCGGAGCTGGCGGAGGCCTTCCGCCGCACACCCTCACCCCGCCTGGATGACGAGCTACCGCTGGTGCTGCCCTGCTTCCGGCTGATGCTTCCCGATGGCGCCCTGTTCACAGAAGACGGGGTGCCGATTCCAGTGGTGATCGTGGCCGACCTGCGGGCGATGTCCGACTGGCTGCCGGCTGAGGCCCAGCGAATCAGCGGCATCAGCTGCGTCGGCCTGGCCCTCGATGGCACCAGCTACCTCACCCGCCATTCCTTCCACCAGATCGGCGAGCGCCAGCCCACCGTGGAGGACCTGAGCCATCCGGCCTGGCAGTGGGATGAACAGGCAGTGCAGAGCACCAACCAGCGGATGGAGGGCCTGGCGATCAACGCCCTGCTGGTGCAGCTCTACCAGCCGGAACTGCTGACCACCGGCCCGGCGGCCAAGGTGCCCAGCGGCAAGGGTTTCTCCGCTGGCGCCGCGGACAACACCGGCCCCGTGAAACCCCAAGGCCCGGTCTGGATCGGCAAGGACTTCCGGCTCGATCGCACCTCCAGGGCCGCATCAGAAGGGGCCACGGCTGGCACCAACAGCAGCGCATCGCGCCGGCCCCACTGGCGCCGCGGCCATTGGCACACCGTGCTGCATGGCGAGAAACGTCGGAGCCGGCGGATGCAGTGGTTTCAACCGGTGTACGTGGGGCTGAGTTGAGCACATCGACCCGGACGCGACCCACCCCCCCCCGAAGGAGAAAACCCGGCGGAGATACCGCCGGGCAAGCACCTCAGAGCACCTGCACCCTGGCCTGGGGCCCGAGCACCCGCTGCTGATTGGAGGCCAGGATCAGCGCCTCTTCTCGGGGTACGAAGTGCGGCTCAGCCGAGATATGCCCCTCGCGATCGAGGAAGAGCACCCTGAGAAGCCGGCCAGCGGCATCGAGGAGATGCACCGAGATGATGCGGATCGGGCAGGTGCGGCTGAGAGGAGTGGCGGCCATGGCTGTGCTGGCGAACGACACCGCCGTCAAGCCCCGGCGCCGCCTGCGCTGCGCAAGGGGCGCGGAGCGCAGCGCAGCGACTCGCGTCAGCCCTTGCGCGGTGCGCAAGCCGGGGCAGGCCGGGTGGCGTGATCGCCAGCGCCATGGGCCAGCCGCAACCCATTTTTCGATGCCCTGAGTGTCAGCACACCAGAAGCACTTGGGGCCGCAAGTCTTGGATCTATGCACGGGGCGCATACTTTCAGCCCTCCAGCTGTTGCGGACCGCCGATCCGGCCCAGCTCCCGGGCGGTATGGCGCAGCACCGGGTGCTCCTGCCAGTCGGCCGGCAGCGCCAGCCACACCGGACTGTGGGGTCGGGAAGCCTTGGGACCCAGGTCCAGGGGCCAGCGCTGCAGGGAGGCCCAGGTGTCGGCCTCCCGATCGGCCACCACCAGAGCCAGGGGGCTGCCCTGGATCCGGCTGACCCAGTCGTCTGGGGTCTGCAGGCTGTTGCCGCCGCTGCGCAGGGGCAGCCCCAGCTCGCGCAGGAGCCGCCGCAGGCCGGGCGCCACACCCCGATCTGGCACCAGCACCTCCGCCACCCTTCCCCCTGGGGCCGGCCTGCCGGGGACAGCGCCCACCAGCACCGGCGCCTTGGGGCAGAACGCCAGGGCCAGGGGCAGCTGCCCGAGCGGCAGCAGCTCCAGCTCCTGGTGGTTCAGTCCTTCTGCTTCCTCCAGCTCCAGGCCTGAGATCAAGGCGCCATCGAGCACCCCCTGGCGCACCAGCTCCAGCCAGTTGGCAGCCGCCCGGAACCGCTGGGGGGTGGGCAGCAGCCAGGGACAACCCGCCAGCAGGGGGTGATGGAGAAGGTCGCTGCCAATCCGGGCGACACCGGCGGCGAGGCGATGGGCGCGGCAACCTAGCCGCAGCAGGCGCATTGCGGCCGAGGTGCCGTAACCGCAGCCCCAGAGCTGGCGGCGATCACGCACCAGCCCGAAGTCGTCGGCCAGGAGCCGGTAGCGGCGGCTGATGGTGGGCTGGCTGAGTTGCAGCAGCCGGCTGGTCTGCACGGTGGTGCCGCAGAGCTCCAGTAGATCGAGCAGGCGGATGTCGTGCAGCAGCTCCGGCAATCGGTAGTGATGGGCCTGGGCCAGCGACGGGGGGCGCGGGGAAGCCATGGGGCGGATGAGGCGCTGGGAGCAGCCTCAGCAGCACGGGCGGCTTTCTTCCTGTTCTTCCTGCGAAATAGCAGCTCTGCTCGTCAGATCCCCTGTTGTGGCAGAGATCAACATTTGCTCTTTCGCTTGTAGGGCCTTGCAGTGGCACGCTCCAGCGGCCACGCTGCGGCCATGACCAGCCCGCCTGTTGCGCCCTTGCCAGCGCCCCTGCGCTGCCACCTGCTGATCGGCCCGCCCGCCAGCGGCAAGACCACCCTGGCCGGGGTGCTGGCCCAGCTCACCGGTGCGGTGGTGCTCTCCACCGATGTGGTGCGCGGCGAGCTGTTCGGCGACGCGGCGGTCCAGGGCCCCTGGCGCGACATCGAAGCCCTGCTGCACCAGCGTCTGCGCGAGGCCGTGGCCGCCGGTACGCCGGTGATTCTTGATGCCACCCATGCCCGCCGTGCCTGGCGGCTGGCGATCACCCAGGCGCTGAGCCTCCCTGCTCCGGTGGAGTGGATCGGCTGGTGGCTCTACACCCCGCTGTCCACCTGTCTGCAGTGGAACCAGACCCGCAAGCGGCTGGTGCCCGAGCCGGTGATCCGCGAGATGGCCGCTGCCCTGGCTGATCCGGTCTTCGGGCCCAGCCGCGCCGAGGGGTTGGCGGCGGTGGTGGCGGTGGTGCCCACCCACGGCCGCGAGCTGGAGGCGCTGCTGCGCGATGAGCTGGCGCGTCTGGATCACCGCATCCGCTCGGCCCGCAACCGCGAGAAGCGCTTCCAGCTGCACGGGTATTCCCGGCTGCTGGATCTGGAGCGGCTGCTCCATCTGCTGCGGCTGCTCACCACCTTCCCCGAGCTCTCCGCGGCCGACCCCGCCACCCGCGCGGAGCTGGAGGCGATCGTCTCGCCCCTGCCCGAGGGCGACCTGGCGGATCAGGCGGCGGCCTACCTGCGGCGTTTACACGGCGATTGCTACGGCGATGCCACCGCGATCCGGGGGGATCTGGCCTGGTTGGAGGCCAATGGCTTCTGCAGCGCCGAGCCCTCCTTGGCACCGATCCAGCTGGCGCCGCCCCAGCCTGAGCCTCCCGCCACAGGACCCTGGCCTGGTGGGGTGAACGGTGGCTTCCCGCCCATGGGCGACGCGCCGGTGTTCGTGCGGGTGTTCACCCTGCTGCGCCACCTGCTGCAGCAGCCCTTTGATCAGGCAGGCGGTGTGCCCCTGCCGGAGCACCTGATCGAGCGCACCGAGGCCATCCCCGGCGCCTACCTGCCTTCCGAGGCCGCCACCCTGCGCAAAGACCTGGAAAAGCTGCTCACCCCCTATGGCTTCCGCCACCGCAACGACAACGTGCGCCACGGCTATGCCATCGGCACGGCGCTGCTCTCGGCCCACCGGCTGCGGGAGATCCATGGGGTGGTGAGCCAGGCCGCCGGCCGGCTGGCCGACCCCACCGCCCAGGACTTGCTGCGGGAGCTGGAGCAGCGCCTCGCCTGGGGAGGCATTGCCGTGGACGGCACCACCCCGCTGCGGGCGTTCGCCAACCGCTCGATCGTGAGCACCGCCCTCGTGCGGCCTGACTCCCTGGCCGCTGAGCGCCAAGCGGAGGCGCTGGAGACGGCGATCGTGGAACGGCGGCGGATCGAGCTGGAGCGCTACTTCTCGGTGGGCTCCTTTGCGGACAGCCCCAACGGCTCGTTTCGCGTGTGGCCGCTGCAGCTGCTCTTCCAAAACATCGGCTGGTATCTGGTCTTCGAAGAAGACGCGATCGGCACCGGCGTGGGCCTGATCCGCAGCGAACGGATCGACCGTCTGGCCCTGCGCCGCAGCGAACGGGGCAACCGGCGCAGCGACGAGGCCCACAGCCAGGCCCTGCGGCGCCTGGAGCTGCTGTTGCACCACAGCGGCGGCATCTATTTCGGCCATGACCTCAAGAGTCAGCTGCGAATGGCCAGCCCCAATGCCCGGATCCGGGCCCGACACCTGGTGACCTTGCGCTTCTGCTGCCAGGGCTGGTGCTTTGCCTTCATCCGCGAGGGGCTGCAGCGCTACCCGATCGAGCACATGCGCTTCTCGAAGCCATTGCCGGGCGAGCACTGGTGGCACCACCCCAACGCGCCGCATGTGCTGGAGCCCGGCAGCCCCAGGGACACCCACCCCTATCCGGTGGAACTCGATCTGCCCCCCTGGACCGTGGAGCGCGACATCGACCTGCGCAACTGGTTGTTTGGCTTCGGGGCCGGCATCCGCATCGACAGCCCTGAGGCTCTGAGGGACGAGCACCGTCAGAAGCTGGAGACGGCCCTGGCGGTGTATCAGCCCGGCTGAAGGGGCTTCAGCTGGCCGCGGGCTCAGTTGAGCGAGCGGGCCCGGCGCTGCTTGCGGGAGGCCTGCTCGATGGTCTTGAGCTCCTCGGCCTCCTGCTGCAGCTCACCGGCGACGGCCTCCAGGTCGTCTGCGGCGTCGCGCAGCTGCCTGCTCAGCTTGAGGCCCTGCTCAATCGAGGCGCTGTAGGCCGCTGCCGCCTGATCAATCTCGGCGAACAGCTCTTTGTATTCCTCCGGTGGGTTCCGGTCCCACTCGTCCATGGCGATCGCCGCCTGCTCCAGGACTCCCAGTGCGGAGCACCAGCTGGCCTTGAGGCGGAAATCGAGATGGCGCAGATCCACGTTGGCTCGCTTGAGCTCCTGGGTGCTGGAGACCTTTGCCAGGGTCAGGACCTGGCCCTTGAGGTCGGCCAGCGAGGGTTCTTTCTGCCGCGCAGGCCTGGCTTGAGCAGGCGCTTTGGCAGTTGCCTTGGCTTTGGCGGCTGGCTTGGCTCCTTTCGCTGCAGGGGAAGACTTGCGGGGCATCGTGCTCACTCAGCGAGGTCCAGCCCCAGCTGCTCACCGCCGCGCAGTTGCTCCAGCTCCCGCCGCAGAGCCTGGCTGGTCTGCCGTTCGATCCTGAGGGCTTCGCTCAGCTCATCGCGCTCCCGCCGGTAGCGGTTGGTGTGGGCGACGCGGCCACCGAGGCTCTGGTTGTTCTTGGCCAGTTGCTTGCGGCGCTCCACCTCCGCTTCGAAAGCGCGCTGCAGCGCATCAAGCTCTTTTCGCAACTGGCTTTCAGCCTTGGATTGCTGCTGCTCCGTTCGCAGAGCCTCGTTCTCTGCTTGTAGGGATTCGATCCGCGACTCCAGTCTCAGGATCTTGACATCCCTACCTTTGAGGATGTCTTTGAGCTTGCTGATTAGGGCATGCAACCCTCTCTCCTTCTGGCGGTGATCGAGAGCCTGTTCCTCACATTGGCGGGCGTAGTCACGCAACAGCCCTGTGCGGCGCTGCAGCACCTTGGCTGTGCACTCGTATTTGATGATCGCGATGACGCGGCAGCGCTCCAGTTCATCAAGCTCCTGAACAGGTTTCAGCCGCCGCAGTTCGTCGTAGTTGGTGCACTCATGCCGTAGCTCCTGGGTGGTGACATGCTCGCGCGCCCCTAGGCGCGTGAGGTTGGTCAGCCGCACCCGGTCGTGCCAGTAATCGAAGAGAGCTTTCTGGTCTGCACCGCCGAGCATCCCGAAACCCTCCTGACCAGCACCAGATCGCCAACCGATCCTAGGGAGCGTCATCGCTGCAGGCCTCAGCGCAGAGGAGCCGGGCCTGCGGTCCGGCGGCTCTCCAGCCGCAGGATCCGTTGGGCATGCAGGTCGGTCTCCGCAGACCACTGCACGGGCAGCTCTGGCTCCTGCATTGGCGGATCTGGCGCCCCAGACCGCGGAGAGGGTCGGTTCATGGTGGCAACGATGGGAAGCACCACCAGCAGCTCAGCCGCGAGGAGCAGGTCGATCTGGGGCATGGCGAGAAGGGATCAGGCGTCAGTGAGCACAGCCTCAGCCCCTCGACCCCGTTCTGGATCAATTCTCCTGCGAAAGAGCAGCGGCTGCAGGCCGCCCTGGCGGTGCACGTCTAAGGCTGAGCAGGCCCCCGGGCCCGGGGGCCGGGAGCGAGCCTGTGGCCTTGGGCGGACTGATTCCGCTTTGTTCGGACGATTCCGGCGAGATTATGAAGATTGCTGCGGATCTGCAGCTCCTGCTGCGCCCCTCTCGCCTCAGTCGCCACGCGGGGTGATGCCGGAACTATTCACCACACGAATAGATCCAGCCTCCTGTGAATCGCCGCACCTTGCAGCTGCATTCGGAAGATGGAAGCCGATGTGCTGCCTGGCATGGTCTTCCTGCCCCCAACCTCTGATTTCCCACCAGATCCGGAACCGCTGGAACGTGAGGTGCTCAATAGCACCTATCTGGAGCTGAGGAATTGCTACTCCAGCCTGATGCGCAGCCGGGCCCAGCATCGGCGCCTGGCCAACAAGGCCAAGGATGAAACTGCCCTCCTCAAGGAACGGATCACGGCCCTGGCCAGCCGTGACCTGCCCCAGCGCAAGGAGCTCTACGAGCTCCTGGAGATCGTGACGGCCATTGCCGGTGACATCGAAGATGCCGGTGATGATCTGGTGAATGGCTTCAGCCGCTACAAGAAAGGTCGCCATACCTTTCAAGGCGGCGGCTATCTCGGCGATCTGATGCGGGCAGTGATTCATTTCATCAATCGCTGGGGCCGCACCAAGGACCGCCTCGGCGATCTCAAACAGAAGCAGCAGCAGCTGATCGATAAATCGAAAGATCTGCTGGGCACGCCGCCACTGCCACCAGGCGGCAACGGCCACGGACCCGCAATCGCGACAACCCCGCCGCCCGGGGACGGTGTGCCGGGGCCCATCGACGCCAGCACGAACGGGAATCAGCCCCAGCAGCCGGCCGAGCCCACAGACGCTCAGCTGCAACCACCACAGCAGCCCCAGCCGCAGCCCCAGGATCAAACCAAAGGAGCCGATGACCATGGGTGAGATCGCTGACACCATGCGCTCCGCCCTGCGTGAGCTGGCCCAGGCCGATGCCCGGCTCTATCGCGGACTGGCGGAAGAGCTGGGTGATGGCGCCACCGCCGTCGAGGAACCCCGCGCCCTGATCCAGCCCGAGGGCGGCGTTCCCGCCACGGAAGCCCAGCTCCTTGCTCTGAAGAACGACGCCCTGCAGGAGCTCTGCGCGCAGCGGGGCATCAAGGTGCCCAATCGCCCCAGGAAAGATCTGATGGTGGGCCTGCTGCTGGCGGACCCCAACGGCCCGCCGCCTCTGTCCCTACTGCCCCCTCCCAAGACCAAAGCCTCTTCAGCTGGGAAGGGGATGGGAGCTACGGGCGGCAAGGCCGGCACCGCTGAGCTCCAGGCCCTGGAGCAGCGCCTCGTTCGTTTGGAACAACTGGTGCTGCTGATCGCTCAGCAGGTGGGCGTGGCCCCGGAAGCGATCGAGCGGTTGCTGCCGCCGGCTGCTCCGCGAACCTGAAGCTCCTCTGCGCTGGTCCCAGTTGATGACGGTGAACCGGGAGTCGCTGGCGAAGCTGGGCCGCTTCCTGCTGCGCGGCCTGCGCATCGGCGCCAGCACGGTGGCAGTGGTGGAGCTGCTGCGCAACGACTGGACCGGCGGCATCAGTGCCGGTGTGGCCTGGCTGGTTTTTCTGCAGGTGGAACGGCGGCTGCCGCCCCTCAGCTCCGAGCCTGAGGAGTGATCTGCAGGCAACGGGCCAGCGCCCGCGCAGTAATGATGAAGGTTGCGGAACTCACAGACCGCCGCCCTGGCATCCATCTATCGTCAGAAGTCAGCCAACGAGTCCACCACCCCCGCTCGCCTGGCAATGTCCAGCACTGGACCCTCTCCATCGCATGACGCTCTCCACCCCAAGCAGGCCTCCCTCCACCCCAGCCTCTGGGCCGCTGCGGCGTGAGCAGATCGATGCGCTCCTGGAGGAGTTGCGCGACCCTGCCCTGGCCCGTCAATTCCTGATGGATGCTGGCCTGATCGACGCTGATGGCCAGCTCACCCCTCCGTACCGCAGTCAGGATGCCCGGTCGGCCTAAGAACAGTCTGGGCCCCTTGGTGCTGTTTCATGGCTGCGACAAGGATGTTGCTGAATCCGTTCTGAGTGGAGAGGCAACACTTCAGCCCAGCGAAAATGATTATGACTGGCTCGGCAACGGAATCTATTTCTGGGTCGACAGCCCAGAGCGGGCTTTGTCTTGGGCCAATCTCCGCAGATCCTCCCCATCGGTGATCGGCGCTTTTGCCTACCCGGGCAAATGCCTCAATCTGACCGACTACGGAGTGATGAATGAATTGGCCCTTGCCTATGAGGCCACCCTCGGCATTTCCGCAGCAGCAGGCACACCACTGCCCGTGAATTCTGTTCGAGAAAACGGCATATTCATGAAGCGTCAGCTGGACTGTGCCGTGATCCAGATGGTGCACAAGATCCGTGAGAGCAAAAGCATGGAGGCGTACGACACCGTCTATGGAGTGTTTGAAGAAGGCGAGTTGGTTTATCCGGGCGCAGGCTTTCGTGACAGAACGCATGTGCAGATCGCCATCCGCAACCCGGAGATGATTCTTGGCTATTTTCGAGTTGATGGGATGACATAGGCCTGGTGATTGTCACTCCAATAGGAAGGCGCCCCGTGGGGGGGCGCCTTAGCACCGGTTGCGGCGGCCACCTCCTCACACCAAGGACTGCCGGTCGGGTGTCTGTGGTTCAAGCATGATCTGTCTGGGGCCTGGCAGGGAAGGAAGGGAGATCACGTCTGGGAGAAGAGATGCTCGGGGCTTGACCTTCTCGGCTGTGATCCCGGCTCGGGTTATGCAGCCCGGGGTTTCAACACGCGGGAAACAGAACTGGCGTATCGCTCTTTGCTGCTACGGGATGACGTTCGCGCTGCGTCACCGAGTTCACCGGTTGTGTGTCGCATCGTTGGCGCACCTCCGTTCTGTGCACCGGCTCGGGTGCTCCTTAGCCGGACTCTGGTGGAGGGTGAGGGTCGGGTTGGCTCCCGGGCCTCCCCTCAACTTCAAAGTACGCCCCTTTTCAGCTGGCGGTGGCCCGCTGGAGTGCCTGTTCCCGTACCTGCAGAAACCCAGTCAGTGCAATGCTTTTGCGGCGCTCCCCTACTCCTCGGGGATGCTGCGGCACCGGCGGTTCTATGCACTGGGCGCATGGATTTGCGGACTGCTGCATCCACGCGGCAACCTGAACCCTGTTTGGGCCATCCCTGCGAGCCAACCCGCTGATTGCCATGGGCTTCCGTCTCCGCCGCTCCGCCCGCCTGGGCCCGCTGAGGTTCAACTTCTCCAGCGGCGGACTGAGCTCGATCTCCGTCGGTGGCCGCGGGGCTTCGTTCAACATCCCGGTGAATCGCAGCGGTGGGCCCCGCACCACCGTGGGGCTGCCGGGCACCGGCCTGAGCTGGAGCGTGGAGCACTCCCCCGATCGCGCCGCTGCGATCCCAGCCGGCCCTGCGGCGGGCTTGCCCAATAGCCGCCGGCTGCGGCCGGGCCAGCTCGATGCCCTCAAGCAGTCGTTGTTGGGCGCGCTGCGGCAGGAGCTGTTCGCTCCAGGCTCCACCGGGGAGCAGCTGTGGGAGCACGGCCTGGTGAGCCGCCTGCTCGCCGATGGTTCCCTCGGTGCGCGCACCATGGGCCTATTGGCGCTGATCGAAACTCCGGAAGCGATGGAGGGCTACGTGCTGCGGTCCCAGGGCCAGGACGATGCCAAACGCCGGGCCCAACGCTGCATCACGGCCGTGCAGGAGGCCCTAAGGCTGGCTGCTGCGCGTGGATGGCACGCCTGACTCGGCCTTGGGAGGTGCCCGCAGGGCCGGTTCCCCGTATCCAGCCGCACCTGCCAGAACGGGCCAGCAGGCCAAGGATGGAGCCGGAAAGAAGGAGATACCCCCCGCATGCGAGAGGTCGTGTTCCGCGTTCTGGCTGAACGCCCCGGCCACCTGGAGGCCCAGGCCGTAGGCGCAGCCTTCTCCGCAGGAGTGACCCTGCCCATCCGCATCACCGCGCCCACACTTGAGGAGCTGCAGCACGAGGCCCGTGAGGCCCTGATCAACCAACTGGGGCAGGCCCACTGCACCTTCCGAGTGAGGGTGCGACGCGGCTCCAGTGCTGCCGTCAGCAGCATCCGGCCGGTGGGACGTCGCCCTGCCGCTCTGTGCCGCTGATCCTGGCAGCTGCTTCCACGATGGGGGCAATTCGCTGAGGCTGACCATGAAGGTGATCGTGGATCTGTGCGTGGTGCCGATCGGTGTCGGCGTGCACCTGGGCCTCTACATCGCCACCTGCGAGAAGGTGCTCACCGAGGCGGGCCTCAAGATCCAGCTGCACCCCAACGGCACGGCGATCGAGGGGGAGTGGCAGCCGGTGTTCCAGGCGATCGAGGCCTGCCACCAGGCAGTGCACGCCATGGGCTGCCCCCGCATTTACACCACCGTGAAGATCAACACCCGCACGGACAAGGAGCAGACCCTGGAGGACAAGGTGGCCAGCGTGCAGGCCCTGCTCTGATGAAAGGCCACGGGGAACAAGCGGCGGAGGTTTTGGCGTTCTGGTTCGTGCAGAGCCGGCCGCGCCAGTGGTTCGCCAAGGACCCGGCCTTTGATGCCCTGCTGCGGGAACGATTCCTAGTTCTGACGCGGCGGGCGATCGCCAGTGAGCTCGATGCCTGGAATGCAGAGCCGGCCGGGGCACTGGCGCTGGTGCTGCTGCTGGACCAGTTCCCACGCCAGATCTGGCGCGACACCGCCATGGCCTTCGCGGGTGATCCCCAGGCCCTGGTGCTGAGCCTGAAGGCTGTGGAGTTCGGCTGGCTGGAGGCCGAAGCCGAGCAGGCAAGGCGGCAGTTCTGGCTGATGCCGCTGATGCACTCGGAAGACTTGGCGGTGCAGGAGGCGGCGCTGCCGCTGTTCGAGCGGTTCAGCGAATCACGCACCGCCGACTTCGCCCGCCGCCATATGGATGTGATCGCCCGCTTTGGCCGCTTCCCTCACCGCAACGCGCTCCTGGGGCGGGTGTCGAGCGCGGAGGAGCTGGCCTTTCTGCAGACTCCGGGCTCACGCTTCTAAGCCGTCGGGGCCTTGGGTGGCGGGCAGATGGCCGGTCTTCACCCAGATGGTGCAGCCCATCTCACTCCAGGGCCGGTGCACGCTGCCGGGTGGATTGCGCAGCCAGCTGCCGGCCGGGTAGCTGCCGTGCTCGTCCTGGAAGACGCCATCGAGCACAAAGATCTCCTCGCCGCCGGGATGGCCGTGGGGCTGAAACACCGTGCCCGGTGCCCAGCGCACAAGGGCCACGTGCTCCGACCCGAAGGCATGCAACGGCAGCACCTCCAGTCCCTTCACCAGCCCGGGCACCCAGGTGCTGTTGGTGGTGTCGATCACCTGCCGTTGCTGATCGGCCTGGTGCATCTGGTGGAGCTTCACCAGGATCGTGCAGCCCGCCTCACTGAAGGGAGCATGGCTGGAGCCAACCGGATTGCGCAGGTAGGTGCCGGCTGGGTAGTCGCCCTGCTCATCGGAGAAGGTGCCCTCCAGCACCAGGATCTCCTCGCCGCCGCCATGGCTGTGGCGCTCAAAGCGACTGCCGGGGGCGTAGCGCACCAGTGAGGTGGCCCGGGCGACTTCCTCACCGTGGCGATCCAGCATCCGCCGCTCCACCCCTGCCATTGGCGATGGGGTCCAGTCCAGGGCGTTGCTGTCGAACAGGGCGCGCTGGCTGAGGTCGGCATGGAGTTCCATGGGCTCGATTCTGATCAGCCCGGCGACAGCGGCGCTGGCGGAAGCCACTGGGGCGCGCAAGGCTGCCAGCCCTGCTGGCGCTTCTGGGCCCAGAGCTTGATCGCCTGCTCGCGCGTCAGCTCCCTGCGCTTCTTGAGCAGTGGCGGCTCACCGCCGGCCATCACCTCCCCGAAGGTCACCTCCAGGCTCTGACTCCAACGGTCGTAACGCCTTGGCCTGAAGTGCAGCACCTGGCGGCCGTCGCTCAGCCAGCCTTCCTGGGGCGAGAGCGGCGGTCGCTTCCGGTCACCGACGTGCATGGGCCGCTCAGGCCACCTCCGGCGCCCAGCCCTTCTGGCGGACCTGGTCGTCGGTCCAACCCTGGCAGTGGCTGGTGAGGTGCTCGCCGTGGGCGATCAAGCCCTGGTGCAGCTGGCAGGTAAGGACTGGGATGCAGTTCACCCCAGCGTGGTGCCGGAACCAGTGGCAGGTCATGCAGACCCTGCGGCTGCGGGTCCTGAGCAGCACGGCCTCATCGAGATAGGGCCAGTCCTCGATCTCGTCGGTGCGGGAAGGCTGCAGACGGGAGAGCGGGACCGGCACCATGACAACTACGACAGGCGTACACCTGTACTAGCAGGGGATGCGCTTTGGCGCCAGGGGCTCAGTCGCTGCTCGCCTGGTGCTGCACGAGGAAGGTCTCAATCCAGTCGTGGTGGCACTTCTGGTTGATCCGATCGGCGATGGTGGCAGCGGCCTCGGGCACCTGGAAGCGCTTGCGGAAGGCCCGGGTGAGGCTCTCCAGCAGTGGCCGGGGCAGGGCCCGCAGGGTGCTGTGGAGGTGCTGGATCGTCTCGGCATCAAGGGCCACCTGGCCGAGGTCGGCCGAGGCTGAAGGCGTAGACGTCGGGGCCGTGGCCTGGGAGCGACCCTGAGCCGGGGAAGCAGCGGCGGCGGAGGGAGAACCAGCCTCCGGCCGACTCAGAGAAGACCGCTGCCCACCAGGCCGCTGGGGCCCATCACCCTGGCCCCCGGCGCTGCTGACCTGCCGCTGCGCCTTGTCGTAGAGGGCGAGGCCAAAAGGGTTTCCGAAGGTCATCAGCGCGCGCTTCATGGCGTCGGTCTCGGCTTCCTTGAGGGCGGACTCATGGGCCTGGCCCAGGTCCACGTCGATGCCGTGGCCGGCGCCGCTGCCCTCGCGAACCAGGGGTGTCAGGCCTCCTGCGGTGACGGTGACGCGCACACGGGCGGTGTAGGTGACGCCCCAGCCAGGCTTCTGGTCCCGGCTCGTGCCTCTGGCACCGATCAACCGTTCGGCCTGGGCGACGCAGCGGACGGCGATGGTCTGGCGCTGCCAGCCATCGAAGCCAAAGATGCGGTTCGCTTCCGCGATCACCTGCCAGCCTTCGAGGTAGTGGACCTTCGATCGGCCTTGCTCGCGCTGACGGACGTTGGCCCGATCGAGGGGGGCGGAGAGCGCCGCGAGCTGCTCGGGCGAGAAGCCGGAAGGCGGAGCCTGGGGGGCTTCCGGTGCCGAAGTTGGTGCTGGAGCCTCAACGGCGCGGTCAGTTGAGCGGATCAGCTCCAGGGCCGAGGGCGGCCTCTGGCTCGGTCGAGGAGGAGCGGGGCGGCTGGTGGTGCGGGTCCCGTTGGCGGAAGGAGCGGCGACGGTCATGGCGATGGAAGCGAAAGGGTGTGAGGAGGGGAGGGGGCCCCAGCTGCTCAGCCAGGACCCCAGTTGCATGGGGCCTGTGCCCCGCTCAACAGATGCGCCAGGAGCGGCGGGAGAGGAGCTGGGCGCCGGGGATGAGCTGGCCGGCTTTGAGGGCGTCCTTGATGGCGGCCTTGTCTGGCTTGCTGGTGGTGGAGAAGCTCAGCCACTGGGAATCGAGGGCGTCCTCGTCGTCGATCTCGACGGCTTGGGACTTGCGGGAGCTGAGCTCGTGATTCGGGAAGGAGAAGCGGGTGGCTGTGGGCTGCAGCTGGGTGAGGACAAAGACCAGCGACTCCTCCAGGGCGTCGGCCCGGGAGGCATCGGAGCGGGACAGCTCGGTGAGCCGCTTGGCCTGCTGCTGGCGGTAAGCGGCTTGGCCGCGGAGGTGCTCGATCACCCAGCAGGTGGCATCGGCCTTGGCGGCGAGGGCGGCCTTGTTGCCTTCCTCTGCAAGCAGGGCAGCCTCCAGCTCGGCGAGTGCCTGTGCGCGGGAATCGTCGTCATCGGCTTCCAGCTGCTCGGCGAGCTGGCCGATGGCGGTGGTGAGTTCCTGGGCCTCGATGCCCAGCTGCCAGAGGGAGCCGGAACGCTGCAGGTTGCATGACGGGCCGGTGGCCTGAGGAAGAGCCGGGGTGAGAGGAGCGGCGGGGGCGGTGAGAACAGCCATGGGGTGGTGAATGGGGATAAGGGACAAGAAGAACGGGGCAGCGGATGCGCCTCAGGCGGGGAGGGGCTCCGGCGAGAACGGCGGCGGCGGCACTTCCATCACCACCACCGGCACTGGCGAACGGGAGGAGCAGCGGCGGGCCTGCTGCACCAGCGAGGCCGTGCCTGCCCCACCGGGAAAGGCGATCACCAGCACCGAGGCGCTGAACGCCGGGCAGGTGTGGGCCTGGGCCTCCACCAGGGCCTGCTCCAGCAGGAGGCGATTGCGGATCGGACCGGCAGCGCGGCCATGGCGGCGCCAATCAGCGGCGAGGGACTGGACCCGCCAGCCGAGCTGCTGGGCGGCACGGCCGATGGAGCGATCTGCGCCACGGGCCCCGCCATGCAGCAGCAAGTGAACAGGCCGGCCTCCAGAGCGCTGGAGCAGGGCAGAGGCGATGCGCTCCTGAGGCCAGACGAGATCACGGCCACCAGCGGCGACGATGACGACCGAGCGATGGGCCAACGCCGGCGGCGGCAGGAGGCCAAGGGAAGGCAATGCAGCGGCCTGGGCCACTGCAGCAGAGGACAAGCTCATGGGCTACAGAGCAAACGAACGGGGCAAGTTGTCCGAGGATTTCGTTGCCGCAGGCGATGGGCTCGTGGCCTTTGGCGCAGCTCTTATTCTACCAGTACAAACGCACTGGGCAGCGGGCAGAGCGGCTGCGGGGCAATGGATCTACGCAAAGCAAAGCCATGCGCTGATGGATCGGGAAGCTGATAAGCAGACCCGCCAGATTCAGACCTGGATGCCCAACCGGCCGCGCAGCCGCGCGAGGAAACTTGGGGCCTCGCCCCAACCCCTACCGGCTGGAAGCGGCTCCGCTACCGCAGCCGCGGGAGGACAGCCATGCCCGCCACCCCCACACCGGCCCCGGAGCGGAGGGCGGCGGCGGCTGGCCGATGCACGCCACGGCGTAGCCGTGGCACGCTGAAGGACGGCCGCTGCCGACCGGAGCCCTGCGGCGGTTGCTCAGCCCCAGGGAACGTCCAGGAACTCCACCAGCAGCACGCCCCGGTGGGTGCCATGGATCGTGACCAGTCCCGCCTTGGCAGCACGCTCCATGCCAGGAAGCTCCTTGCGGACCTGTTCGGCGGTAGCCAGCACCCGCACCCAGCCGCCGGTCATGAAGTCCTCGCTGCCTGTTTCAAAGACCTGCAGCCGGCGGTGCTGGTTGCTGTTGCGCTCGTAGTACAGGCCTCCACCGGTGGGGTCGGTTCCCTCTGCCCAGACCTGATCCACCATCAGCTTCCCGATCGCCAGTGGGTCCCGTGCCGCTGCGTCAATGGCCTCACCGTCAAGCACCAGCGGGTTGCCCGGGTCCTCACGGTTGTCAGAGATGATCAATCGGTCGCCCATGAAAGGGTTCTCCTCAGCCCCTTCCTGTCGCGTGATCACGCCGCATGGGTCAATCCAGCGATGGTGCTTGTCAGTCTGGCTGCGGATCAGCTCTCAGCCCCAACCAGCGCCGGCTCAGCCATCTCCCCTGAACCCTCTGATCCGGGTCTCAAGCAGGTCCCACGGCCCTCGAATTCCGTCCATCCATCACAGACCGTGAATGACGGTATAAAAGACGGTACAGATGGGGGCACCCATCGTCTCAAGCCGTCCCATAGCAGTCGATCCCGTCCGCTACACACGGACACCCTCTCCGTTTTATCAGGTTCTGAAGGGAACAGAGGAAATCTGAAAACTCAGGCTGCAATAGGTTTTCTCCCCATCTGAGCGTCCGTTCGCCGCTTCCGCCTCAGTGGTGGTCTGAAGCTACGTTTTGATCTTCATCTCAGCCCTGACGCTTGATGCCGTGCTCTTGTTTGAGCGGGCCGATCAGATCAACAGCGGCAGCGGGATCGGCCAACGGACGGGAGCAGTAGCGAGTTACGGACTTTCAGTCGTCTGCTGACCTAAGACCTTTTCTTCCAGATCCGCTCCAGTGACTTGCGGAACTCCCCACCGCTTTGTGGTCGTGCCAGGTCACGCCTGCAAAAGACGCTGCCGATCCACCAGGCCCAATTGGATGTAACCCCAGTTCAGGTGCTCTATTACGCCCGTTGATGATCCGTTAGAACCGATTGGTCTGCTGCTGCTGGCTAACCGCCCGCTGGTTGCCTTTCACAAATATTCAACAGTATTCGCCACCCTAGCACGAATACTATACCTTTCAATATCGTAGATTGATGAGTAGGTACTACCTCTGAAGAGATTAAAGTGTTGCACCTTCATGCCATAAGACAAGTTCGATAAGGTAATTTTAAAGCTTGGCGATTCCATAGAATCCCCAAGCATAGATAATAGCTATCAGCACGATCCGAATAATGTTTCGGGCTAAATTGAATTGGGCAGTCGAAGACTTAGCCTGTAGATTTTGATACGCCTTCAGCTTTTGGCCTTTAACATTTTGGAGTACCTTACCTCTTTGTGTGGCTGAATTGGGATTTGAAGTTGAAAGCCCAAGATCGTTTTTTGGTTGGGACTGGCTCCATGCCCTTGAAATTTCTTCTTGTGGTGCAACTTTGATGTTTTGCTCGATACCCTGAAAACGTAGTTCAATCTGCTTTGATAATTCTAGATTTTGATCGGTGATCGCGTTAAGGCTAGAAAAGGCTATAAAGATTTGCCCTATTGCTAGAAGAATTAGTAATATAAAGCCACGAAAGGCTAGTTGGCGAATACCTTTTATTGGAGCAACAGTACGGGCTAGCCGCCGAATCTTTTTATCTTTTTCAAATACATCAAACGGTTCTTCCTCTCCCTCAAAACCAGGACTACTCGACCCTGTTGCCAGCTCCTGCGGGCGTAGGCCATTGGCTGACTCCGCATCAAGGTGTGCGGCATAGCGCATGAGCAGCAGGCCAACCAACGGCAGGGAGGCCGCATCAACAATCAAAGTTGATAGCCCTAGCCCCCAGCCGGGAGCTTGCAAATTCAAAGGGAAGAGAACAGCAAGTACGGTGACTACAAAAACACCTAAAAGCGCACGGCCGCAATTACGGATAAGCTTTGCGGACATTGTTGATAGTTTGTAAATACTGGGTGGCGCCCCTCCGAGTGGTGTAACTCAGGAGGTCCTGTGACCCTCTCCGGAGGCTGAACAGGGGCAGTCAGGGGATGACTGCTTGAAAGTTGATTGCGCAACTCCGTTTATCCACTATGAACCCTGATCGCTTAATTGGCAACTCAGCGATCGACCGGATCGGTCAAGAGGTTCTAGCTGGGTCAGGTAAACCTCACTGAGGCCAATGCAGAACTGCTCAGGAGCCTCAAAATGATCGGCTAAGCCGCTGACCCAATTAAGCGTATCGAGTTACCTGCCAATCAGCATTGTCTTTGCTTTGCGTAAGGTGAATGATATTTTCAAAATCCTCCTCATCTCGCCACCTTAATTCAGCGTTAATGCCATGAATGGTAGGCGAGGTATTGTTATTAAGGCTTAAGTATGTTGCCGCAAATGCCAATATCTTTAATGCTTGGGATATCTGAGCGACCCATCGGTGATGTTTGTTTTCATATTTTATCTCTATGCCAAGATCCCTAATTGCAACGCCAAGCGCGGTCGGGTCATCAATTAACTCTTCTTTGCTTTGGCGATTATTGTCCCAAGTATTATTGTAAAAGTAAATACTCCCTTTAACTATAGATGCCTTTAATATGCTTTTGCTATCAATTCTGGCAAGAAGTTCCTTGTTCTCTTCAACCATCTCCTCGCTAAGGCGGAAATCGAACTGCTTTGAAACGTCTGGATGATCGTTCATCGCTGCCGGGAGTGGGTGGTTGCAGTGTGGCAGGGTGGCTGGGCTGGCTTGAGTGTGTCCGCATGAACACCTGCGGTAATCACTCCATGCCGTGAGTGTAAATGCCTAATAGTGTTGGGGAGTCGTGATGAGCGACGGGAAGCATGTCCCTGGCGGAGTCGAACACCCCAGGGATTTTTTTTGTGAACAAACCTTGCTGCTGCTCGCGCTTAATCCCAGTGACTGCCTCAAATATCCCCCTATGGCGGTGTTCGACCCGTCCATAGGTCGAGGAAGTGGGCGGAGGTTTCGTTCCCGTCGCTGACGCCCCACTCCTCTCCTTTCTCTTGAGCACTGGATAAAGGGCCTCGTCGCCGCTGGTCTGGCGGGCGTTCTGGCATTTTTAGAACTACAGCGATGCCAGTAGGTCATCAAGACCGCCCAGGTCTTCACCCGTTTCTTCGTCGTCTGCTTCGGGGGTACTGAAGGTCGCTGAGTCGGTCACTCGGTCTGGTCACTTGCGCCCATTCTCGCTTGCTGGACTGGGTTTTGCCCGTTATGCCGATCCCGCATGGCTCTGTGTGAATGCCTGTAGGCATTGGCATTACTGATGCAAGTAAGTTCGCTTGGTCCAATCACAATCTTTACCAAGGATTAGATTACGGCCTTTCCATTCAAATGCTTTTGTCAACTTAAGGTTAAATGGATGTTGGGTCGGGTCAAGGGTCCTGTAGTCGCCTGTTTTAATTTCTTTGTTGACTACGGGCGAGAATGGATGCCGCAACCTTAGAAGAATTTCCCCGAAGGCGGAAACGCAAGGGATGTCATTAGTAATTAATGCATATTTGAAGTTTGGAAGAATCGATAAAACATCTTGCACGTCCTTCGTGCTTAAATGCATCAGTACATCTTTACATACTAACAAGTCGGCGGAAGGAAGTTCATTGTAATCTTTTGGAAGATTAGCAAAAGAAACTCCTGGACGAGAGAATGACACCTGGTTGCTTTTGATTACACTTTTGGACGCATCGATACCAATATATGTTGCGCTGCCAAAGTCTAGAAATTGGGAAAACTGCCAGTCGCCGCAACCAAGGTCAACGATTGATTTAATATTACTTTGACGAATAAAGTCTTCGAGGAATATCTTGTAGGGTTGAGTTGCTTCAGGAGAACTGCCGCCGCCAGAACCCTTGCCCCAATATGAATTCTCATAAATCTTATCAAAAATATCTGGATCGCCAAATTCAAAACTCATAAAAAGTCGAAAAAATCTGAATTTTAACTTTAGCACTAAAGATTATTTTACAGTTGCAAGTCATAAAATATTGCCGAGTTTTATGGCAAAAGTTTATGTGGTTGTCTTCAACCAGTTCTGGCCTGAGGCCCTTCCATGTCATTGGTTTGCCCCCATGCGGAAGATTTCTATACTATCCCCCTCAGGTTCTAGCCATTCTGCAAACTCTTGAGCGATGGCAAGGATGTCTCCCTCATCCAGTAACCCGCCAACAATTCTTGTAATACTCCAATCAACGATTTGAGAAACAATCTCTTCCGTTGTGGGTGGGCTTTGCTTCCAGCGCTTGCTTGAGCAGGGTTGGTCCATCGTTTAAGCAGCAATTTCGGTGGGATTTGGTGCCCTACGAAGGATTCTGGTCACTTGCACGGGCTCTAGCGGACCTGCTTTAGAGGTCTTGACATGACCCCCTTTGCTGCTACTTCTTCCAGATCCGCTCCAGCGATTTGCGAAACTCCCCACCGCTTTGTGGTTTTGCCAGGTTACGCCGCCAAAAGACGCTGCTGATCCACCACAGCTGAAGAGCGCCAAAGACCAGGGCGACCAAACCCAATTGGATGTATCCCCAGTTCAGGTACTCGATCATTACGGTCCTTGCAGGGGGCATACGGGCATGCTAACGGCGTTTTCTAGCGGGGTAATCCTCAACTTGCGAAAGTGACTTCTCCAAAAGAAACGCGACGAGGTTACTCAGTGATCGCCCCTCTCGCCCAGATTGCCCTTCTAGGTGCTTTGCGATTAAGTGGGGTTTGGCATCACTTGCGGAAGTCGCTGTTGATCTACCAGATTTGAAGAGTGCCATAGCTTGGACCAGACTAGACTAGATAAATGCAATCCTAGCCGAGATGCTCATTAAGGCGCCTCTACATATACCCAGGCGTTTTTTCCGGATGCAAGGGTGGTTTGTATCCGCTGATAGTTATCTACTTCATATTGATCTGATTGTTGAAGTTCGTTTTCAGTTATCTCAAAAACTGTACCGGGAATACGGTTTTTCAATGAACCTGTAAATTTTGCTATCGGGTGATATTCCTTACCGCTAGAGGCGACAACCGATTTGGAATCTATCTTGACCTCAGCGATGATGAATCCCACTAGTTCGTCTGGGGTACCAGCCAGCACTCTGCCAAATGTGCTGAGTTGCACTTGATTTTGCTGGAGTGTGCCGTAGGCGAAGAGAAGAGGCACCGAATCTAAATTTTTAGCTTCTCACAATGGTTTGAATGGAACTGTTCGGATTGAACCTTATTTCTTTGTTGTCGCTTGGGTTGCTTGAGAGTAGTTGTGTGTGGTGGTTGGCGCAATCCTATCCGCTATGGATCTAGTGCTTTGGCAAGGATGTCTGTTGCAACCTCTGAGAAAGAGCGGCCTGTGTTCTTCGCTATTTCATTGATCTTTATTATGACCTCTTCCTTGAGCTCCAGCTCAATGCGCCTGGGGAAATTCTCGGGATCAAGGCGGAGGGAGCCGCCTTTGGCTCGGTTAGGAGTCATGTTTATCAATATTTTGTGTAGATGCTCATTGTTTGCAGATACTGGAAACAATGCAATTAAGCATTTGCTTGCAATTAAGCATTTGCTTGCTTCGTCCTTAGTAAACTACCAGTCAACGCCTGCATGCCACCATTGACTTGCTATTTTGTTGATCATCGGCTGGATGGTCAAAGCACTCCTGACTGAAAGGACTCGCCCTCAGGCCG
>NZ_JBSYHW010000048.1:0-21252 GCF_056108345.1 Cyanobium sp. NIVA-CYA 375
TCGACGCATTAGTCATGTCCTCAAGCCCCCGGATGTACTGATCAGAGGGGTGACAACTTTCCTGAAACTGGGGGGGGGGAAGCCTGGCAGCGAGAATCAATAGCTTCACAACTCCCCATCCGGCCCGTGCCCCCCAGCTCTTCGCACCACAGCAGCTGGGTGATGCTCGCCCTGTTGCTGGTTTTCGCCGTGGTTCATAGCGGCGGAGCCTCGCTGCGGGTGTGGGGCGCCGCAAAAATCGGCGAGCGGGCCTGGCGGCTGCTGTTTGCCGCGGTGAGCATCCCCTCAGCCGTGGTGGTGATCGGCTATTTCCTGGCCCATCGCTACGACGGGGTGCGCCTCTGGAATCTCCAAGACCAGCCCTGGATCGTGCCGGTGGTGTGGGCCGGCACCGCCATCAGCTTTCTATTTCTTTATCCAGCCACCTACAACCTGCTGGAAATTCCAGCGGTGCTCAAGCCCCAGGTACGGCTTTATGCCACCGGAATTATCCGCATCAGCCGCCATCCCCAGGCGGTGGGCCAGATCCTCTGGTGCGCCACCCACCTGCTCTGGATCGGCAGCAGCTTCATGGTGGCTACCTGCGCTGGCCTTATCGCCCACCATCTCTTTGCCGTCTGGAACGGCGACCGGCGCCTGGCCAAGCGCTTTGGTAGCGCCTTTGAGGAGCTGCGGGCCAGCACCTCGATCCTTCCCTTTCGGGCGATTTTGGCTGGTCGACAGCAGCTGGTGCCCAGTGAATTTCTACGGCCAGCCCAGCTAGGCATTGCCATTGCCGTAGGGGTGTTTTGGTGGGCCCATCGCTTCATCGGCCTCGGCTCTACCAGCTTCGCGCGTACGGGCCTGGCCCACCTACTGGGCTGAATATCGCCAGAAGCGGAACTACGCGCGCATGGGCGAGCGCGCACAGGCCTGGATATGCACCTGTTTAGCTGCCTACACTTGCGCCAACCAGCCTGCAGCGCATGCCGTCAGCCGCCGAACTCGCCTGGTTGATTCCGGTGTTGCCCCTGTTCGGGGCTTGTATTACCGGCCTGGGGCTGATCAGCTTCAACCTCACCGTCAACAGGCTGCGCAAACCCGTGGCCTGGTTTCTGATCAGCTGCGTGGGAGCGGCTGCAGTGCTGAGCTACGCCGTATTGGCCCAGCAACTGGCGGGGGCCGGCCCCACCGAAGTGCTGTTCAACTGGGCCAGCGCTGGCACTTTCAACCTGCAGATGGGTTTCCGGGTGGATGCCCTCGGCGCCGTGATGCTGGCCCTGGTGACCACCATCGCCGTGCTGGTGATGGTTTATTCCGATGGCTACATGGCCCACGACAAGGGCTATGTGCGCTTTTTCACCTATCTGGCCCTGTTCAGCAGCTCAATGCTGGGCCTGGTGATCAGCCCCAACCTGCTGGAAATATATGTGTTCTGGGAGCTGGTGGGCATGTGCTCCTACCTACTTGTGGGCTTCTGGTACGACCGCGATGGCGCCGCCAATGCTGCCCAGAAAGCCTTTGTGGTGAACCGGGTGGGCGACTTTGGCCTGCTGCTGGGCATTCTGGGGCTGTTCTGGGCCACCGGCAGCTTCGGCTTCGAGGAGATCGGCAGCCGACTGCAAGAAGCCGTAGCCGGGGGCAGTCTCCCCAATGCGGCAGCGATCCTGCTTTGCCTGCTGGTTTTCATGGGACCGATGGCCAAATCAGCCCAGTTCCCCCTGCACGTCTGGCTGCCGGATGCCATGGAGGGTCCTACCCCCATTTCCGCCCTTATCCATGCAGCCACCATGGTGGCTGCCGGTGTATTCCTAGTGGCCCGGTTACAACCCGTTTACGAACCCTTCCCGGCGGTGCAGGCCACGATCGCCGTGGTGGGAACCATCACCCTGGTACTGGGGGCCTCAATTGCCCTCACCCAGATGGATCTCAAGAAGGGTCTGGCATACAGCACCGTTTCCCAGCTGGGTTACATGATGCTGGCCATGGGCTGCGGCGCTCCTGTGGCCGGCATGTTCCACCTCGTCACCCACGCCTTCTTCAAGGCGATGTTGTTCCTGGGCTCGGGCTCGGTGATCCACGCCATGGAAGAGGTGGTGGGCCACGAACCGGTGCTTGCCCAAGACATGCGCTTAATGGGCGGGCTGCGCAAACACATGCCAATCACTAGCACCACCTTCCTGATCGGCTGTGTCGCCATCGCTGGCATTCCTCCACTGGCTGGCTTCTGGAGCAAGGACGAGATCCTCGGCGTGGCGTTTGGTTCATTCCCCGTGCTCTGGGTGGCTGGCTTCATCACCGCCGGCATGACCGCCTTCTACATGTTCCGCCTCTACTTCCTCACCTTCGAGGGAGAGTTTCGCGGCAATGATCAGGCCATGCGTGCCCAGCTACTGGCTGCAGCCTGCAAATCCGTTGATGACCAGGGCGACAACCACGGCGACGACCATGGCCACGCCAGCCATCCACACGAATCCGGCTGGCAGATGGCCATGCCCCTGGCCGTGCTGGCCGTGCCCTCTGTGCTGGTGGGCCTGCTGGGCACCCCCTGGAACAGCCGCTTTGGCAACCTGCTCGACCCCAAGGAGGCGGCCGAGGTGGCCGAACACTTCAGTTGGAGTGAATTCCTGCCCCTGGCTGGAGCCTCAGTGGGCATCTCGATCGCCGGCATAACTCTGGCCGTGCTGGCCTACGCCCTGCACAAAATCGATCTGGGCAAGGCAGTGGCCGCCCGTTTCCCTGCACTCAACGCTTTCCTCGCCAATAAGTGGTACTTAGATGCGATCAACGACAAGTTGTTCGTGCAGGGCAGCCGCAAACTGGCCCGCCAAGTGCTGGAGGTGGATTCCAAGGTTGTCGACGGAGTTGTCAACCTCACCGGCCTGGTGACCCTGGGCAGTGGCGAGGGGCTCAAATACTTCGAAACCGGCCGGGCCCAGTTCTATGCCCTGATCGTGTTCGGCGGCGTCATCGCCCTAGTTGTTCTGTTCGGCTCGCTGGGCTGAGCGGTTCGGCCGTTACGCCCGCTACGCGGGCAACACGGCCTCGGCCGCTCAGTCCAGCAAGCCTCACCCCGCGCTGGCATGCCCTGCCGCACCAGCGCCTACACCGCCCCACCACAGCGCCTGCGCCCTGCCCTTGGCTGATCCCCAGGCGTAAGCGCGTAGCGCGTGCCTGGGGATCAGCCAAGGGCAGGGCGTGAGCCACAACTCTGTGTGACATCCCCCATCAGCAGAGTGCCGGGCCCAACTGAATTTCTACACTCCGATTAAACGGTGAGGTCTGGTTCGTGCCCTTCCCCTGGTTGAGCGCGTCGATCCTGTTCCCGATCGCCGCGGCCCTGGTAATTCCTTTCATTCCCGATGCCGGCGACGGCAAGCGGATTCGCTGGTATGCCCTTGGCATCACCCTGATCACCTTCTTGATCACCGTGGGGGCATACCTCAATGGCTATGACCCGGCGGTCGAAGGTCTGCAGCTGGTGGAGCGGGTGCAGTGGCTCCCCAGCCTGGGGTTGGCCTGGTCGGTGGGGGCAGACGGCATCTCGATGCCCCTGATCCTGCTCACCAGCTTCATCACCTCCCTGGCGGCTCTGGCGGCCTGGCCGGTGACCTTCAAGCCCAAGCTCTTTTATTTCCTGCTGCTGGCCATGGATGGCGGCCAGATCGCCGTGTTCGCCGTGCAGGACATGCTGCTGTTCTTCCTGGCCTGGGAGCTGGAGCTGCTGCCGGTGTATCTGCTGCTGGCCATCTGGGGCGGCAAAAAGCGTCAGTACGCCGCCACCAAATTCATCCTCTACACAGCCGGTAGCTCCCTGTTCATTTTGGTGGTGGGCCTGGCGATGGCCTTCTACGGCGGTGGCGCCCCCAGCTTTGAATACACGGACCTGATGGCCAAGGACTTCTCAACGAAGTTCCAGCTATTCGCCTACGCAGGCCTGCTGATCGCCTTTGGGGTGAAGCTGCCGATCGTGCCCCTGCACACCTGGCTGCCCGATGCCCACGGCGAGGCCACGGCTCCGGTGCACATGCTGCTGGCCGGCATCTTGCTGAAGATGGGCGGCTACGCCCTGCTGCGCTTCAACGTGCAGCTGCTGCCAGAGGGGCATGCCCAATTTGCGCCGCTGCTGGTGGTGTTGGGGGTGGTGAACATCATCTACGCCGCCCTCACCTCGTTTGCCCAGCGCAACCTCAAGCGCAAGATCGCCTACAGCTCGATCAGCCACATGGGCTTCGTGCTGATCGGCATCGGCAGCTTCAGTGCCCTGGGCACCAGCGGCGCCATGCTGCAAATGATCAGCCACGGCCTGATCGGCGCCAGCCTGTTCTTCCTGGTGGGCGCCACCTACGACCGCACCCACACCCTGCAGCTCGACGACATGGGCGGGGTTGGCCAGAAGATGCGCAAGATGTTTGCCCTGTGGACCATCTGCTCCCTGGCCTCCCTTGCCCTACCAGGCATGAGCGGCTTCGTGTCTGAGCTGATGGTGTTCACGGGCTTCGTGACCAGCGAGGCCTATTCACTCAGCTTCCGCATCGTGATGGCGGCTCTAGCGGCAGTGGGCGTGATCCTCACCCCGGTGTACCTGCTTTCGATGCTGCGGGAGATCTTCTTCGGCAAGGAAAACGTCGAACTGGCCTCCCACACCCACCTGGTGGATGCGGAGCCGCGCGAGATCTACGTGATCAGCTGCCTTCTGGTGCCGATCGTGGGCATCGGCCTCTATCCCCGGGTGATGACCGACACCTACCGGGCCTCGATCGAAGCTCTGGTGCAAAGGGAGACCACCGCCCTGGCCAAGGTGATTCAGCCGCCGCCGGGCGATCTGATTCGCCAACCGCTGCTTTCGGCGCCAGCCCTGCCGGTCTGATCCGCCGCCGCAGCCCCCCCAACGTTGCAGCAGAAACCGTGTCGGTGGGCTGGCCCCACCACTGGTGCTTTGGCAGGGGTGCTGGTGCGGCACGGCCAACACCGGTAGCGTGCGGCTGACCCATAACCGGAGGCCGCGGAGCACGATTGGCTGAAGGAGGCGCGAGACTTGCCATACGTCTGCTCCAAGACGCGGCGGAGCGTGGCGATCTCGATCCCTGGGACGTAGACGTGATTGCAGTAGTGGACGGTTTCCTAGACCAGCTGCGCCAACGCATACAGGTGCCCCGTTTGGTGGCGTCAAGCGCACCGAGCCGGGGCGGCAGCTACGAGCAGGATTTGGCCGAAACCAGTGAGGCCTTTCTGGCGGCCTCGGTGTTGGTAAGCCTCAAAGCCGAGGTGCTGGAAGCTGCCACCTTTCCGCCGGAGCCGCTCGACCAAGACGACATCGGCTTTGATTTCGATGCCGATGGCCAGGGCTGGCTGGTAGATCCCGCCCTGGCGCTACCGCGGCGGCCAGAACGGCACCTCTGGCGCCGGCCAGTAGCGCCGCCGCCCCTGCAGCGGCCAGTGACCCTGGGGGAATTGATCCGCCAGCTGGAAGACATCGCCGAACGGCTCGATGCGGACGAGGGACGCATTCGGCCACGCCACCGCCCCAAGCGCTACAGCGAACGAGCAGCGATCGAACAAGTGGC
This sequence comes from Cyanobium sp. NIVA-CYA 375, assembly GCF_056108345.1. NCBI lineage: Bacteria > Bacillati > Cyanobacteriota > Cyanophyceae > Synechococcales > Prochlorococcaceae > Cyanobium > Cyanobium sp. NIVA-CYA 375. The sequence goes on from NZ_JBSYHW010000048.1 coordinate 5,547, forward strand.
GGCCCTGGCCCACCGCGAAAAGTTGCCCGAAACCACCGCTGCGCTCAGCCGGTTTCTACTCAGCTGGGAGCCCGCCCACAGCTGGGCATGTTTCAACGAGCTTGTGCATGATTGGGATGCCAACGTGGCAGCTAAGGGCGCAGACGCCGAGCTCGACCGCGATCGGGTAGGAGTGTTCTGGGCACTCCTCTTTCTCTGCCACCAGGGCAAAGTGGAACTAGACCAGCAGGGTGGGCTGTTTGGCCCTCTGCAACTGCGACGCCTAATTAGCTCTGGAGAAACCCATCAGCTGCCTTTAGTGCCACCCCTTGGAGCGGCGCACCAGGAGCTGGCGGCTTAAGCGATCCGTCTAAGCTGGCCACCATGAAGGCGATGATCCTGGCTGCTGGCAAGGGAACACGGGTGCGGCCCATTACGCACACGATTCCCAAGCCGATGATTCCCATCTTGCAGAAACCCGTGATGGAGTTTCTGCTAGAGCTGCTGCGAGAGCACGGTTTCACCGAAATCATGGTGAACGTCTCCCACCTAGCTGAGGAGATCGAAAACTACTTCCGCGATGGCCAGCGTTTCGGCGTTGAAATCGCCTACAGCTTCGAAGGCCGCATCGAAGATGGTGAGCTGATCGGCGACGCCCTGGGATCGGCTGGAGGCCTGAAGAAGATCCAAAATTTCCAGCGCTTCTTCGACGACACCTTTGTAGTGCTTTGTGGTGACGCCCTGATCGATCTTGATCTGACCGAGGCGGTGCGCCGCCACAAAGCCAAGGGCGCCATGGCCAGCCTGATCACCATGCGGGTGCCCAAGGATCAGGTAAGTAGTTATGGCGTGGTCGTCACCGACGAGGACGGCCGAGTGCGCTCCTTCCAAGAAAAGCCGGCGGTTGATGAGGCCGCCAGCAATATGATTAATACTGGCATTTATATCTTCGAGCCCGAAGTGCTCGATTTTGTGCCGAGTGACCAGCCCTTCGATATCGGCTCCGACCTCTTCCCCAAGCTCGTGGAAGCCGGTGCAGAATTTTACGCTCTGCCTATGGAATTTGAATGGGTTGATATCGGCAAGGTGCCGGATTATTGGCAGGCGATTCGGAGCGTGCTGCAGGGTCAGTTGCGACAAGTGCAAATCCCTGGCAAGGAAGTGAGGCCAGGTATATTTACCGGCCTCAACGTTGCCGCCGACTGGGATCAGATCAATATCACTGGCCCCATTTATGTGGGTGGAATGAGTCGCATTGAAAATGGCGCCACGATCATTGGCCCGGCGATGATTGGGCCAAACTGCCATATTTGTGAAGGGGCTACGATTGACAATTCGATCATCTTTGACTACTCCCGCATCGGACCAGGAGTTCGCCTAGTTGAGAAGCTGGTATTTGGCCGCTACTGCGTGGACCGCAATGGCGACCACCTCGATCTTCAAGAAGCTGCCCTCGACTGGCTGATCAACGACGTGCGTCGTCAAGATGTGGTTTCGCCATCGCCGCAGCAAAAGGCGATGGCCGAATTGCTTGGCTCAGACCTGGCCCTAAGCAACGGCAACTAGCCCGGCGCCAGGGGGGCTAGTCCGGCCTGATTGAGGATCGCCGGGATTCGCTCCTCCGCCTTGATCGCCATCAAATGCACCCCCTGGGCGATCTTGAGATAGACAGCCACCTGTTCCGCAGCTATAGCCACCCCCTCGGCAGCCGGATCTGCCGCGGCAGCCAGGCGGTCGATCACGGCCTGAGGAATGTTGGCGCCCGGCACCATCCGGTTGATGAAGGCAGCGTTGCGGGCCGACTTGAGCAGAAACACGCCCGCCAGCACGGGCAGATCAAGTGGTGCGGCGAGCTCACCGACAAAGCGCTTGAGTGCTTCGCTATCCATCACCATCTGGGTTTGCACGAAGCGGGCACCTGCCTGCTTCTTACGGGTGAGCCGGCTCTTGAGACCACTCCAACTAGCTGACTGAGGATCGGCGGCTGCACCAGCAAATAGGTCGGTGGGTCCATCGGGCAGCTCACCTTGCACCGGATCCTGGCCCCCATTGAACTGCTGCACCTGCTGCAGCAACCGCACCGCCTCCAGCTCATTCACCGGACGAGCGCCGGGCTGGTCGCCTGCTCGCACAGGATCGCCGGTGAGGCAGAGCAGGTTGCGCACCCCCAGGGCATGGGCACCGAGCAATTCGGCCTGAAGGGCAATGCGGTTACGGTCGCGGCAAGCAAGCTGCAGAACCGGCTCAATCCCGGCATCGAGCAGCAGGCGGCAAAGGGCCAGACTGCTCATCCGCATCACAGCCCGGCTGCCATCGGTAACGTTAACGGCGTGGACCCAGCCCCGAAGGGCCCTAGCCGCCGACAAGGAGCGCGAGGGGTCTCCACCCCTGGGCGGCATCACCTCTGCGGTGAGAGCTGGCTGCCCGCTGGCCAAGGCCCGTTGAAGCAACAAACGAATCTTGCTAATTCAAGCCATCATGAACCAGCACCCTGCTTAGAGTGCGGTTAAGCCTGAGGATTGGGTCCATGGATACCGATCACGCCACGGGAAGCTCCCTGCACCAGGTGCGCCATGAGCTGTCGGAGCGGGAAATTGAAATCATCGAGCTAGTGGCAAAGGGCCTCACCAATCAAGAGATCGCCAAATCTTTGACCATCAGCAAACGCACCGTAGACAACCACGTAAGCAACATCTTCACCAAGACCGGCGCCAAGAACCGGGTAGCCCTGCTGAATTGGGCCATGGACAACGGCAAGATCTGCCGCGACGGCTTCAACTGCTGCTCGATCGAGCCCGGTAAACTCAATTAACTTCAGACTGAAATAAAGCCAAGCGCTCCGCTTCTGGCCAGATGGCTAGGGGCCGGCGGGCTAGGGCCGCGTTACTCAGCTCATGGCGCCCAGTTAGTTCACGCCCGCACCAGGGCGGTGGCTCGAGAGCCAGACCCTGCTCCAAGCTCTGCTGCTCCAGCTCCACCTCAGCCAGCACCAGCGGAGCATTCGCTCCCTCAAAGACATCGAGCACCCACTCCCCACCGGGAAAATCGAGGCCGTAGCGAACTTTGCTGAGCCACTGGGGCGCTAGTGCTAGCAGGGCGACAGCATCCGCCTCGGGAATAGCGTATTCGAATTCTTGGCGCACCAACCCCTCCGGCAGGTGGCCCAGGGCCTCAAGGCCTTGCTCGGCGCGGGCCTTGATGGTGAGCCAGGCACCGGCAACGGCCTCGTCGCCGGTGGCAAGGCGTACCCGCACGGTGAAGCCATCATCGGTATTCGCCACTAGGTAGCCCTGCTGCAGCTGCACCTGCCAGCGGATATGGCGGCGCCAGGCCAGCCCCTGAACCAGAAAGCGGCGTTCGATTTCCAGAGCCATGGGTCGATTGCGTGCGGGGGCAGCTGGGGTTCAGTTGTGGGAGGGCTCGATGGCGGTGAGGCTGCCAGCCCAGTGAAGTTTGTGGGTAAGGGTGCGGTAATACGACGGACTTTGCTCCAGCAACACCTGCAGGGCCGGGTGGGGGCTGCGCTGCACTACGGCCCGATCGCCTGGCTCCAACACGGTGGCGTGGGCGCCATCTTTCCAGAGCTTCACCCGGCGGCTGGTTTCGCCCAGGGGCCACACCGAAAGCTGAGCTCTTGGCGGCACCACCACCGCCCGGCTTGAGAGGCTCATCGGACAGATCGGATTAACCACGATCGCTTCGATGCCCGGGTGCAGGATCGGCCCACCGGCGGCCATGGCATAGCCCGTGGAGCCAGTGGGAGTAGCGATGATCAAGCCATCTCCACGGTATTGATCCACCACCTCACCATCAATCTCAAGTTCCAGCAAGCAGGTGGGTGACACCTCATCGAGGCAGGGACGGAAATAGAAGTCATTTAGGGCCAGATGGGCGATTTCTGAGCCATCTACGCCGTCGCCCCGGTCGATATGGGCCTGAAGCATCATCCGACGCTCCAAGGCAAAGCGATCTTGGCGCAGGCGATCCCAAAGACTTTCCTCCTCGCTCTTGAGGGCGTCGGCGCTAAGCCGCAGCAGGCGACGATCGTGGGTGAGAAAGCCGAGGTGGCCGCCCACGTTGAAACTGAGGATCGGCACATCGAGGGAAGCCAGATGGCGGGCCGCACCGAGCACAGTGCCATCGCCTCCCAACACCAGGGCTAGATCGGGGAGCTCGGCTTCGGTGGCCAGTAAGCCGGGAAAGGGATTACGGGCTAGGCCACTGGAGGCCAACACCACATGAACCCCCTGGGCCGTCAGATCTTCGGCGCAGCGCTTGGCCTGGCGATGAGCCGCCTGGCTGCCAGATCTTGAAATCAGCCAAACCCTCTCAAGCCGCATCGCTAAAGGACCGGCTACCAGCGCAGCAGGTTGAAGCGCTCCATATCGACCGTTTCGCGGTTGCGGTAAAGGGAGAGCAGGATCGCCAGACCAACGGCCGCCTCAGCCGCGGCCACCGTGATCACGAAGATGGCAAACACCTGGCCGCGGATCAGCTGGCCATCGAGATAGCTGGAGAAAGCCATCAGGTTGATGTTGACGGCATTAAGCATCAGCTCAATGCTCATCAACACCCGCACCGCATTGCGGCTGTTAATCAATCCCCAGACTCCTGTGCAAAACAACACAGCCGCCAGAGCCAAGTAGGCCTGCAGAGGAATGGTGCTGGGGATGGTGATCTCCATAACGGTGGCAAGGATGCTGCAGGGGGGCTGAACAGGTGGAAGGAAGGCCCTTCAGGCCAGGAAAGACCGCTAGCGAGGGGAGTTTTCTAGCAAGAGGGGGGTGCGCTCCTTCTCAATCAAGCCTTGGTCGACGGCTTCACCGGTGATCACATCGCTGCTGAGCACATCGCGTCGGGCCAGCACGATGGCGCCGATCATCGACATCAGCAGCAGCACCGAGGCCAGCTCAAAGGGCAGGAGGTAGTCACTGAATAGGTGCTCGCCAATGCGGATCGTGGCCTCCTCGCCAACAGGCTCGGGGCCAGGCAGGGCCCAAGGAGTGGTGAAAGCCACCCGGATCAACAGCAAAAACAAGCCACCGCAGACAGCACCAGAAAGCAGACGCCGTAGACCAAGCCCCGGGATAGCCGCCAGGTTTTCCTTCTTATTAACGAGCATGATCGCGAACAGGATCAGCACATTGACAGCGCCCACGTAAACGAGCACCTGGGCCGCTGCTACGAAACTGGCATTAAGCAGCAGGTAGAGGCCCGCCACCGACAGAAATACGCCACACAGCAGAAAAGCCGAATAAACAATGTTGGGAAGCAGCACCACCCCTAGGGATCCCAGCACCAAGGTGGCTGAGAGAGCCACAAAGCAGATCAGCTGGGTAATGGAGGCGATAGTCATGATGCGTCTCCGCTAGGCAGGGATTCGAGCACCTGCTCGGGCAGTTTGCCAACACGCGGGGCCGTATCCAGCACATCGTGAGGATCGAGCACTCCCTTAGGCAGGTAGACCAACTCGCGCAGAGGAACTACCGCCGGATCGCTGGTCACACTGGTGGGCAGGCGGCCAAGGGCAATGTTGTCGAAGTTGAGGCTATGGCGATCAAAAGTCGCCAACTCGTATTCCTCGGTCATCGACAGACAGTTGGTGGGGCAATACTCGACACAGTTTCCACAGAAAATGCACACCCCAAAATCAATCGAGTAGTTGCGCAGCTCCTTTTTCTTGGTGGCCTTGTTCATCACCCAATCCACCACTGGCAGATTGATCGGACACACCCGCACGCAGACTTCGCAAGCGATGCACTTGTCGAACTCATAGTGGATGCGGCCTCGGTAGCGCTCCGATGGGATCAGCTTCTCGTAGGGGTACTGAACGGTGATCGGCCGGCGCCGCAAATGATCAAAGGTCACAGCCAAACCCTGGGTCAGGTAGTTGGCCGCACCCACCGCATCGCGGGTGTAATCACCGACTTTTTTGAGGAACCCGAACATGGAGATAGCTCTGGGAGGGAGGGGCGGTCGGAATGGGCTCAGCCCATGATGGCTGGTCTGAGGAAATCTGGTGTTGAGGCGCGGTCAGCCGCCGAACACAGCCGGGAAGGCCAACTTGAGAGCCGCTGTGATCAGCAGGTTGACCAGGGCAATCGGCAGCAAAAACTTCCAGCCCAGATCGAGCAGCTGGTCGATGCGCACCCGGGGAGTAGTCCAGCGCAGCAGGATTGCCAGAAACACCAGCAGGTAGGCCTTGAGCACCGTCATGACGATGCCTACAGAACCGGTAATCAGCTGCACCAAGGGAGCATCGATCGGCTGGTGCAGCCAGCTGGCTAGCCACTCCACGGGGATGGGGAAACCCCAGCCGCCTAGGTAAAGCACCGACACCAGCAGGGCCGACAGCACCAGGTTGATGTAGCTACCCAGATAAAACAGGGCAAACTTCATGCCTGAATACTCGGTTTGGTAGCCAGCCACCAACTCCTCCTCAGCCTCTGGCAGGTCGAAGGGCAGGCGCTCACATTCGGCCAGGGCGCAGATCCAGAAGATCACGAAGCCCACCGGCTGTCGCCAGATATTCCAGCTGAGAATGCCAGCGCCGTTCTGCTGGTTGACGATGTCAACGGTGCTGAGGGAGTTGCTCATCATCACGACCGCCAGCACAGCCAGGGCTAGGGGGATCTCGTAGCTGATCGACTGGGCCGCCGCCCGCAGACCGCCCAGCAGCGAATACTTGTTGTTGGAGGCGTAGCCGCTCATCAGCAGGCCGATTGGCTGGATGCTGCTCAGGGAGATCCAGAGAAAGATGCCGATGCCAACGTTGCTGATCAGCAAGTGCTGACCGAAGGGCACCACCAACCAGCTGAGAATCACCGGAATCAGCACCAGCACTGGGCCGAGGGTGAACAGCAGGCCATCAGCCCGGGCCGGAATAATGTCTTCCTTGAACACCAGCTTGAGGCCATCGGCCATCGGCTGCAGCACCCCTAAAGCGCCGGCGTATTCAGGGCCAATGCGCTGCTGCACCGCTGCTGAGATCTTGCGCTCCAGCCAAACGTTGACCAGCACGCCCACCACGGCCGCCACCAGCACCAGCACCATGGGCAGGGGCAGCCACAACAGGTGGGCGGCGGCAGGACTCAGGCCAATGCCCTGAAGGGCCTGCTCGAAACTGGCCTCTAGATCCAGGCCCGGAGCCGTGGTGGTCAGCATGGCGGCAGCTCAGATGGGGGCAACTTAGCGGGCCCCCACGGGCTGCCAGTCACGGGCGGGCTGACCGGTATAAATCTGGGAGGGTCGGTAGATGCGATTAGCCCCCAGCTGCTCCTTCCAGTGGGCCAGCCAGCCGGCGGTGCGGGCGATAGCAAAAATCGGCGTGAAGAGGTCTTCAGGGATGCCGAGCTTGCGATACACCAGGCCGGAATAGAAGTCGACGTTGGGGAAAATTCCCTTAGGCCCCAGGCGCTCTGCCGCCACCTCCTCCAGCTTGCGGGCTAGGTCATACATCGGATCGTGACCGAACTGGTCGAAGAGCTGCTCCGCCAGGCGCTGCAGGATCACAGCCCGGGGGTCCTTGACCTTGTATTCCCGGTGGCCAAAACCCATGATTTTTTGCTTGCCGGCAATCGCCCGATCCAGCCAGGGCGCTACCTGGTCTGGGCTGCCGATCTGGCCGAGCATCTCCAGCACATCTTCATTGGCGCCGCCGTGCAGGGGGCCCGCCAGGGTGCCAACCGCTGATGCCACCACGGCATAGGGGTCGGTGAGGGTGCTGGCCGTCACCCGGGCGCTGAAGGTGCTGGCGTTGAGGCTGTGCTCGGCGTGCAGGATCAGACAAGCGTCAAAGATGCGGGCCGCCAGCGGATCGGGCTCCCGCTCCGTCAGCATGTAGAGAAAATTGGCGCCGTAGGCCAGGTCGTCGCGGGGCTGGATCGGATCTTGACCCTTCCTGATCAGCTGGAAGGCAGCCACCATCGTGGGGATTTTGGCGATCAGCCGCACCACCGCCGAAACGATGTATTCGGGATTGTCGAGGGCTCGACGGGAATAAAACAGGCCCAAGGAGGCGGCGCTGCTCTGCAGCGCATCCATCGGATGTCCCCCGGAGGGGAAGCACTTCATCATGTCTCGAATGCGGAAGCTGACCCGGCGGTGCATCTGCACCTCCTGCTCAAACTCCTGCAGCTGCTCAGCGGTGGGTAGCTCGCCCCAGATCAGCAGGTAGGCCGTCTCCAGAAAGGAGCTGCTGGATGCCAGCTGGTCTACGGGGTAGCCGCGATAGGTGAGTACCCCCCGCTGGCCATCGATGTCGCAGATCGACGACTGGGTAGCCGGCACTCCTTCCAAACCCGGCCGAAATGGGGCTGGGGTCGCCGCTCCTGTTTCCACCAAGCTTCTCCACCGCACTCAATAAGGCGAACTTACGGCTGCCGCTAGCCATCCCGCCGTAGCCGCAGCAACCGTGGGCCAATTAGGGCCTCCAAGCTGGCGCCAGTTGGGCCCAGGCGCAGCAGCACGATGCCGGCCTTGCGCACTGAAATTGCGCCCGCAGGAACCCCCAGCAGGCTCGAAACCAGCTCGCCCAGGTCTGGCTCATGGCCCACCAGGCCAAGGCGCCGCCAAGGGCCCGCCTGCAGCAGCGGCCGCGGCTCACCGCCCGGCGCCAGACGATCCTCCAACTCCAGCGCCGGCGCCAGACCAGCCGCCACACCAATTTCAGCGGTCTGCAGCGCCCGCCGCAGGGGGCTGCTCAGCAGGCGATCACAGTGGAGCTGCAAGCGGCACAACTCCGCCGCCACCGCCTCAGTGCGCTGACGGCCTTCAGCCGTAAGGGCCCGCTCCTGATCAGGGCGATCAGGGTGGCGACCTTCGGCGATGCCATGGCGCCAGAGCAGCAGTTCACGCTCAGCCGGTTTGCGCTCAATTGGTTCAGGTTTTGCCATAGCCGTCACCCGAACTCAAGGCGTGCCTTGAGGTGCAGGCTGGCCTCAGGCTGCGCTTCCCAGCCCAAGCTCAAGTTCTGCACGGCCGGGGCCAGGGGCTGGCCGGCCAGGGCCGACAACAGCTGCCAGGTGCTCCAGCGCTGCAGCAAGGGCTTTGCCCGGCCCGCCGCCATAGCCCACTGCAGGGGAGCCTGGGGTAGATCGAGGCCGGCGAGCTGCTCCAGCCGCATCCGGGGCGGCTTGCGGGAGTCACGCTGCTCCTGCAGCACCGCCAGGGTCTGGCCCCACCAGGCCAGGCGGCCCTTGCTGGAGCGGGCGCCCTCCAGGCTGGCCTGAAGCTGGTTGGCATCGCCGCGGGCGAATCGGCGTCCAGCCTGGCCAGCCTCCAGCCTGGTCCAGACCCGCAGATTGGGATCCCCTTCCACCGGCAGCGGCGCGGCGATCAATCCCTCTGCGGCCAGCACCCCAGCGAGGGCCTCCGGCTGCGGTTGGTCGGCGCCAGTGCCGAGCAGCCAGCCCTCACTTGCCTCACTGCGCAGCAGGGGGCCATCGGCGGCGGCAGCCACCAGGGACGGGAAAGATCCCGGCTCGGCCTGCAGCACTGCCGCCAGCAGGGGCTGCCAGTAGGCCGGCCAAGCGGCGGGGCGCTGGATCAGGACCAAGCTCTCTGAGGGCCCCTGCAGGGCAGCTAATAAAGCTGCTCCTGTGGGGTCAATTTCCCCAGTGGCATCAGCCGAGGGAGCCGGCACTGCGGCATCTGCAGCGAACTGCAGCAGGGCATCCAGCTCCAAGGAGCGGTTGTGGGGGCGCAGGCTGGCCACCAGCTCCTGCACCACCCCAGGCGCCGTGAACTCACCCGGCAAGCCCAACCAGGGCCCCAGGGTTTCTGGCCGGGCTGTGAGCAGCAGCGCCCCCTGGTCAAGGCGCTGCACCGCCTGCTTAAAGCGGGGGCTGGCCGCCTGGTTGAGCTCATCAATCTGGGAGACATCGAGGGCCTGCTCCAGCACCCCCCGGCCCGACGCGATCAACACCAGGTCGTCGTCGATCAGCGCCGTAGCGATCGGCACCGGGCTTGTGCCCACCAGGGCACCACGGCCACTGATCAAGCCCATACCGCGGTAGCTGCTGATCTGCAGGTCGGTGCCCGCCAGACTGCGGGTCTGCCAGAAGCGCTGCAGGAAGCGGCGGGCGCCGTCAGCGTCGCGGCTGCGCAGGGCCAGCAACCAGCCATCGGGCGCCGCCCCGGGCTCGGAGGCCAGTAGGGCAAAGCCAAGTTCAGACCCCAACCAGGGGGCCAGCTCACCGGGATAGTCGAGGCCGGCGGCGGCGAAAGCGCCATCCCTAAGGCCGGCTACCGCCTCAGCCGCCTGGCGCCGCTGGCGGGGGGGAGCCACCGCCCGGGCGTAGCCCACCGGCTGCTCGCCATCGCTGAGCAAATAGAGGCTCAGGGCGGCTTGGCGGGGCACAAAGCGGGCCGCCCGGGGCGACACCAGCTGCTGATGCTGCAGCTGCAGGGGGGAGCGCTGCAGCACCAGCCACCAGCCACCCGCCGCCAGGCTCAGCAACAGCAATGCCACCGCCAGCACGACCGCCAAAAACGGGCGGGCCTTCATGCGCCCCACGCAGGATGGGTCCATCTTGACCCCAAGCCACCCCGTCTGCCCGCCATGGCACCTATCGAGACGACACCGCAGCCAATCAGGGCCCGCGACCTGCAAGAGCGGCTGGAGCGGGGCGAGGCGATCCAGCTGGTGGACGTGCGCGAAGACGCCGAACTGGAAATGGCCCGCCTGCCCCATGCCGTGGTGCATCTGCCCCTAGGCCGATCTAACGAGTGGATTGGCCAGCTCAACCAGCTGCTCGACCGCGACCGCCCCGTAGCCGTGCTGTGCCACGCCGGCATACGCAGCTGGCAGCTGGGCTGCTGGCTGATGCAGGAACACGGCTTTGCTGCCGTCTGGAACCTGCAAGGGGGCATCGATGCCTGGAGTGTGGAGGTGGATCCGGCCGTACCCCGCTACTGACACCCGCTGGGCTGCGTACGATCCCTTTACTCCTGCGGCGCCCGCTTGCAGTCAGCCTCCCCCAGGCCCTTGCCCGCCCGGCAGCAGGAAGTACTGCAACTCGCCGTGCGCCACTACGTCGACACGATGGAGCCGGTGGGCAGCCAGACCCTGGTGCGCCGTTTTGGCCTGCAGGCCAGCCCGGCGACGGTGCGTTCAGCCATGGGGGCCCTGGAGCAGCGTGGCCTGCTCACCCAGCCCCACCCCTCCGCTGGCCGAATCCCCAGCCAGCAGGGCTACCGTACCTACGTTGATCAGTTGCTGCCCGCGCCAGGCGCGGCCGCCCTGCAGCTGGAGCGCGAACTCACCGGACTCAGCCTGCAGTGGGCAGCCCTCGACGATCTGCTGCTACATCTGAGCCGGCGCTTGGCAGACCTCACAGGCCTGCTCAGCCTAATCACCAGGCCCCAACGGCAGCAGTCCCAGCTGCAGGCCCTACGACTAGTTGCCAGTGGTGAACGCCTGCTGGTGTTTCTGGTGGAGGGGGGCGCCAGTGCCAGCAGCCTCAACTTGCGGCTGCCCTGCCTTGCATTAGCGGAACTGGCGTCCCTGGAGCGCTGGGTCGCAGCCCAGCTGGAGGGCGGCAGCATCGACTGGGCCGCCCTGCCCTCCCACCTGACCAGCAGCGGCGCCGTGCTGCGCCAAGCCCTGACTAGCCATGGTCAGTCGCGGCAACTAGAAGGCGAGGGCGCTGTAGCCATGGGCCTCGCTGGCCTGCTTGCCCAGCCCGAATTCAGCCAGACCCTCAGCCTGCGTCCCTTAGTGGAGCTAGTGGAGGATGCGCCCCAACAACTCCTACCCCAGCCGGGCATTTGGATCGGCGCCGAGCATCCCCACCGGGCCCTGCACCAGTGCGCCGTGGTGCAGGCCAACTACCGCAGCGGCGACGGCGGCGTGGGCCAGGTGGCCCTGGTGGGGCCAATGCGCATGGCCTACGCCACGGCCCGAGCCGCCGTGGGCTCGGTGGCCCAGGCACTGGAGAGGCTTTTGCGCTAACTGAGCTCTTGGCAATCAATTGGGGCTCCGATTATTTCCACAGTCAAAGCCGGTAAAACGAATTCAAACTTCAGGCCAAAATTATTGATTGGGAAGCTCAATTATCTGATCCAGCCTGCATCGAGGTGCTGGCCGCCTTGATAAATCTGGAGCAACGGGAACTGACTATGAAAACCGCCGTGCTGGTGGCTGCCCCATCAAGACACCAGCAGGGGCTCGAGGAGCACCCCAACCCGTTGCAGGTGCTGGGTTCGCTTTTCGGCAATCGTTTCGACTTCCCGGTATTGGACTGAAGCCAGAGCCGGCTGGGATCAGCCGCCCATCTTGTCGCCGAGCTTCTCGGCCACGGTGTTCACGTCCTTGTCGCCGCGACCTGAGAGGTTGAGCACCAGCTCGGTGCCGGGGGCCAGGGTGGGGCAGAGCTTCTCCAGCCAGGCAAAGGCGTGGGCAGTTTCCAGGGCCGGGATGATGCCCTCCAGGCGACACAGAAGCTGCAGGGCGTCCAGCGCCTCGGTGTCGGTGACGGCGCCGTATTCGGCCCGGCCGATGGTTTTGAGGTAGCTGTGCTCGGGGCCCACGCCGGGGTAATCGAGGCCGGCGCTGATCGAATGGGCCTCCTGCACCTGGCCCTCCTCGTCCTGCAGCAGCAGGCTCATGGCGCCATGCAGCACGCCAACGCGGCCCTCGGTGATCGTGGCGGCATGGCGGCCGGTGGCGACGCCATCGCCGGCGGCCTCCACACCGATCAACCGCACGGAGGTGTCCTGCACGAAGGGATGGAAGAGGCCCATGGCATTGGAGCCACCGCCCACGCAGGCCACCAGCACATCCGGATTGCGGCCAAAGGCCTCGTGGCACTGGCGCTTGGTTTCCTCACCGATCACGGCGTGGAAGTCGCGCACCAGCATCGGGTAGGGATGGGGCCCGGCCACCGAGCCGAGAATGTAGTGGGTGCTCTCCACGTTGGTGACCCAGTCGCGGATCGCTTCGCTGGTGGCGTCCTTAAGGGTGGCGGTGCCGGCGGTGACGGGCTGCACCGTGGCTCCCAGTAGCCGCATGCGGAACACGTTGAGAGCCTGGCGGCGCATGTCCTCGGCGCCCATGTACACCACGCACTCGAGGCCGAAGCGGGCACAGACGGTGGCGGTGGCCACGCCGTGCTGACCGGCACCGGTTTCGGCAATGATCCGCTTTTTGCCCATGCGCAGGGCCAGCAGCGCCTGGCCGAGGGCGTTGTTGATCTTGTGGGCACCGGTGTGATTTAGGTCTTCGCGCTTCAGCCAGATGCGCGGGCCGCCCTCGGACCGGCGGTAGTGCTCCGTGAGCCGCTCGGCTTCATAGAGGGGATTGGGCCGCCCCACATAGGTGCGCAGCAGGTGGTTGAGCCGATCGGTAAAAGCAGGATCCTTCCAGGCCTCAGCCGCGGCCTGCTCCAACTCCGCCAGCGCGGGAATCAGGGTTTCAGGCACATACTGGCCGCCGAACTGGCCGTAGCGACCCAGGCTGTTGGGGCGGGCTGCCAGCTCCAGGGCTGCAGGGTCGGGGCTGGTGCCCTGTAGAGGGGGAACGGTGGTGGTCACCAGCGGCGGGGCGCAATGGAGCCAGCCTAGGGATTCGGGGCGGCAATCCTTGCGTTACTCAAACACCCCGCACAACTCCAGACTGGTGAGCCAGGCGTCAAATCGTGGGCATTGCGATCTCACGCTGGGCAGACCAACGAGCTCAATGGAATCCGGCCCATCCTCCGATTTGCGATAACCAGGAATCCTTCCAAGCAACCGCTTGCTCGGTGCCGTCGTTGGAGAGTCGTTGATCTCCTCTGGTGCCATTCCAGCAATGTCAGACCGCAGTCTGACCAAGCCAGAGAGCTGATCAGCAGCATCAAAGAGATCCGTAAGGCAATCCTGTGCCGCAAGCACAAGCGCCTCGAATTCATGACGCTGGATGTAGGGAGTAAACCTCCAGTCAGCGATGTCATCTTTGAGGGCCTGCTCCAGTCGGTCACATCGCGCAGCGGTGTCCTGATCACCAGGCTGAGACTCCCAGCCAGGAAAGTCATCGGGCAAGCCGTAAAGATCACAGAGCGTTGTGAGCTGGAAGTCAGAGCTTCGTGTGCTGGCGAGGCAGGTCCTGATGTCACGCTTCCAATCGGCATAGCGGTTACCACCGCGAGAGCCAGGGCCACTCCGGCCACGATCAGCAGCCTTGGCCTTGCCAACAATCGTGGCCGTTGCCGCAATGCCTGATCTCAGAAGATGAGAGCGAAGAACGCGGTTCACAAAATTGCTTTCCGTCTGCCCCTCAACCACAACAATCAGGCGCTTGGGCGCTGGATTCATCAGGGCCTGCCTCCGATCACTCCTTTGGCAAAAATCTCCCGGAGGCTGTAGTCAGCCAGCCAGTCCTGCAGAGATTCAGTGGTGAGCCGGTTGAGCTGGGTCTCACCATTGACCCGCTCAACCACCACCACCTCATCGGCGGTGAAGTGATCGAGCAGCTCAGTGGACTGGGTGGAGAGGATGACTTGCGTATGTCGAGAAATCGAACGGCAGAGCTCAGCGATCAACCCAATGGCGGCAGGGTGCAGACCGAGTTCGGGTTCATCGATGCTGATCAGCCGCGGCAGGCGATCGGTGGGTTGCGACAACACCGTGATCAATGCCAGGGCCCGCAGGGTGCCATCGGAGAGTTGGTGGCAACCGAAACGTTGATCGCGGTCATCGATCCAATCCAAGCGAACATTGCCATTCACAGCTACCGGATCCAACTCCTTGATGGCTGGTGCGATGTGGCGGCAGTAGCGATTGATGCGCTGCCAGGCCTTGCGGTCGGCGTCCTGATCGCTCTCCATGAGGCGAAGGAGATAGGCGGCGAGGTTTGACCCGTCAGAGCGGGGATAGCGATCATCTTCCCGACGGGCGTGGGTGCGCAGCTTGGATTGAGCCGAGGTGTCGTGAAAGTGGTAGAAGGTCATCCGACTCAGCCACCGATTCACGGCCGCTACGGTCTGGACTTCAGGACTTGCCTCCAGAAGCTTGGATTCACGGTGGCCACCGCCAAGGGTGCTGATGACCCAGGAGCCATCGGGGTGCAAGCAGGCAGCATTTTCAGTCTGGAAATACAGGCTGTCATCAGAAGCGAAGGCCAGCCGAGCGTCGTAGCGATAGCTGGATCCTTGATCGCGGATCAGAACTCCAATCTCAATCGCTTCTGTTGTTTTGGGTCCGTAATGCAACAGGGCGGCACCAAAACCATGATCCGCCACATAGCTCTGCAGAGAGCGCGTGCGTAGCAGCGGGATCAGCCGCAGGGCCTGAAGCAGATTCGACTTACCGGCACCATTTGGGCCGATCAGCAAGGTGAGGTTGCCGGGCTCCAGAACATCATCCTTCAGTGAGCAGAAGCCGGCAATGTGGATCTGCTGAAAACCGTCGCCTCCCAGATTCTGCGCTGCCGGTGAATCCTCAGGCAACGTTTGCATGGCTTTGCTCCTGCCCTGTGGGCAGTCTGCCGCCCAACGCTTGTGCCAGCAGGTGATTTAGCAAGTTTCTCAAGCCAGCCAGGCCGGGGCCAGGACCAAAAAACACCATCCACACCGAATCCACGTTGGCATCGTGCCATGAATACAGCATGTGAACATTAACGCTTTGGAGCATGACAATAGATCAGGAAACAGACCAAGAAACATTGGCTGCAGGCGTACGCGCGATATCAAGAACCAAAGGATTGGGATCAATATCCACCAGGTTGATCCTCAACTGGAGCAACACGTTG
>NZ_JBSYHW010000049.1:0-20725 GCF_056108345.1 Cyanobium sp. NIVA-CYA 375
CTGAAAGGAGACCTGCGCGCACTGCTGGAGCAGCTGCCGGAGCTGCAGGGTCGGGTGCTGAAGATGCGCTATGGCATCCCTTGCGCCGACAACCCCGATGCGGGTGAGCCGATGAGCCTCACCGGCATTGGCCGCATCTTGGGCATCAGCCGTGATCGGGTGCGCAATCTGGAGCGCGATGGCCTGGCCGGCCTGCGCCGTATCAGTGATGCGGTTGAGGCCTACGTAGCCGGTTGAGTAGTAAGCAGCCGTTTCAGGTGATTGGCCTGGGGGTGGTGCGCAACGGCGCCGGTGAGGTGCTGATCGATCAGCGGCTTGATGAGGGTTTGCTGGGCGGTCTGTGGGAATTCCCTGGCGGCAAGCAGGAGCCGGGCGAGTCGATTGTTGAAACGATTCGCCGTGAGCTGGAGGAGGAGTTGGCGATCGAGGTGAAGGTGGGCGAGGAGCTGATCAGGCTCGAACACGCTTACAGCCACAAGAGGTTGAGCTTTGTGGTGCATCTGTGCACCTGGTTGAGCGGCGAGCCCCAGCCGCTGGCTTCCCAGCAGGTGCGCTGGGTGAGGCCTGAACAGCTGGGCGAATATCCCTTCCCGGCGGCCAACGCCCAGATCATTGCCGCATTGCTCGGGGCGAGCACTTCATTCGCGGCAGCAGACTAAGCCAAGACTTAGCTAATTCAAAAGCAGCAAGCTTCCCTCGGTTGGCCGGTTGATCAGCTCGGCGAACGCACCTTGATTTGGCGTCCAGCGTCTGGGTTGCAGGGATCGCTCAGGCTGAGCTGGATCTGCCAGCAGCCGGCCGGTGGGGCGCTGAGTCGCTCGGGCCATTCCACTGCCAGCAGGGCGCCTAGGGCTCGGGCTTCCTCTTCCTCCTGGGCAAACAGTTCGTCGGCGGCGGCGGGCAGGCCCAGCCGGTAAAGGTCGAGGTGCACCAGACCACCAACTCCGGCTCCGCTCTTAAGGAGCGGGTAGTGCTGCGCCAGAGCAAAGGTGGGACTGGTGATTGGCTCGTTAATACCCAGGCCGGCGGCCAGGCCCTGCACCAGGCAGGTTTTGCCGGCCCCCAGGTCGCCTTCCAGCAGCAGGATGCTGCCAGCGGGCAGGCGCGCCGCCAGCTGCCGCCCGAAGTCACTGGTGGCGGCGGCATCGGCCAAGTGGTGCGTCATAGGTATTGCATTACAGGAGTTGCATCACAGGTATTGAGCAGCTCCTAGTAGATTGCCTTGCAAGCGAGCCCGAAGCCTCGGCGTCTCCGCAGATATTTCCAAATCACGCCCTCCCAGCCGGGAGCGAGCAGTACCCCAAACAAATCCATGGTGGCTTCACCTGTCTCAGTGGCCTCTGCGCCCACGCTCCAGAGCACTAACACATATGTGATCGCCGATCTCGGCCTAGCCGATTTTGGCCGTAAGGAGATCGCGATCGCCGAAACCGAGATGCCTGGCCTGATGGCCCTGCGCTCCAAGTTTGGCGCTGAGCAGCCCCTCAAGGGCGCCCGTATTGCGGGTTCCCTGCACATGACGATTCAGACGGCGGTTCTGATCGAAACCCTGGTAGCCCTAGGCGCCGAGGTTCGCTGGGCCAGCTGCAACATCTTTTCTACTCAGGATCACGCCGCTGCCGCGATTGCAGCTGCCAATGTTCCGGTGTTCGCCTACAAGGGCGAAACTCTTGATGAGTATTGGGCCTTCACCCACCGCATCCTCGAGTGGAGCGATGGCAGCACACCCAACATGATTCTCGATGACGGTGGCGATGCCACTGGACTCGTGGTGCTGGGTACCAAGGCTGAGAGCGATCTCTCAGTTCTCGATAACCCTTCCAACGAAGAGGAAACCGCTCTCTTTAACAGCATTCGCCAGAAGCTGGCCGCCCAGCCGGGCTTCTACTCCCGCATTTACGCTGAAATTCAGGGCGTAACCGAGGAGACCACCACCGGGGTGGCCCGTCTTTATCAAATGCAGAAGAGCGGCGAGCTGCCCTTCCCAGCGATCAACGTTAACGATTCGGTCACCAAGAGCAAGTTTGACAACCTTTACGGTTGCCGCGAATCGCTTGTGGACAGCATCAAGCGTGCCACTGATGTGATGGTGGCTGGCAAGGTGGCTCTGGTGCTCGGCTATGGCGACGTGGGTAAAGGCTCAGCCCAGTCGCTGCGTGGTCTTGGAGCCACGGTGATGATTGCCGAAGTTGACCCTATCTGCGCTCTGCAGGCTGCGATGGAGGGCTATCGCGTCGTTCGTCTTGACGATGTTGTCGCTGATGTCGACATCTTCGTGACTGCCACGGGCAATTTCAAGGTAATCCGCCACGAGCACCTGATCCAGATGAAGGATCAGTCGATTGTTTGTAATATCGGTCACTTCGACAATGAGATCGATGTGGTTTCGCTTAAGCAGTACACCTGGGACAACATCAAGCCGCAGGTTGATCACATTGTGCTGCCAAGTGGTAACAAGATCATCCTGCTTGCTGAGGGCCGTTTGGTGAATCTTGGTTGTGCCACAGGCCACCCCAGCTTCGTGATGAGTGCATCCTTCACCAATCAGGTGTTAGCTCAAATTGAGCTGTTTACCAAGGGTGCGCAGTACGACAAGCAGGTGTATGTGCTGCCCAAGCATCTCGATGAGATGGTTGCCCGTCTCCACCTAGACAAGATCGGCGCCAAGCTCACCGAGCTCTCGCAGGAGCAGGCCGATTACATCAACGTGCCGGTAGCCGGGCCCTACAAGCTCGACCACTACCGCTACTGAGAAGAGTTAGATGGGGATTGGCGAATTGGTGCAGCAGCTGCCTCAGCTGATCGGTGCGGCAGTGGAGGCCAATCCCTGGCTCGGATATGGAGCGATCTTTGCGGCGATGTTCCTCGAGAACCTCATCCCCCCGATTCCCTCCGAATTGATCATGCCCCTCGGGGGCTTTTATGTGCAGCAGGGCCAACTGGCCCTGCTGCCGGTGGTTTTGGCGGGGCTGCTCGGCACGGTGCTGGGAGCTTTGCCTTGGTATGGCATCGGTCGGCTGATCAATGAGCAGCGCCTGGAGCAATGGCTGGCGCGCCACGGCCGCTGGATTGGCATCAGCCCTAAGGAGTTGCACCGCAGTCGCGACTGGTTTGCCAGATACGGCACCGCCCTGGTGTTTTGGGGCAGGTTGGTGCCTGGCATCCGCACCTTGATATCCGTGCCTGCGGGCATCGAGATGATGCCGATCGCGCCATTCCTGCTCTGGACCACGGCCGGCAGCCTGATTTGGACCTTGTTGCTCACCTTGGCGGGGCTAGCCCTCGGCGAGGGCTATACCAACGTGGAGAATTGGATCGAGCCGGTTGCTAAGGCGGTGAAGCTGGTTCTGGTGTTGGCTCTCGCCGCAGGCGCTGTCTGGCTGGGGTTGCGCTTATGGAAGAAGCGCCGCGATTCCCACTGAGTCAGAGCCCGCTCAGAAGGGCACTTCCTCCTCGCTCGGGGCGCCACCACCAAAGCCACCTCCCATGCCACCGTCGGTGTCGCGCTTGGAGCCGAGCAGCTCCAGCCGGTCGACCCGGATCACGGGCTTGGTGCGCTCCTCACCGCTGGCCCGGTCGGTCCAGCGGTCGAGCTTGAAGCTGCCGATGATGCCCACCAAGGCACCTTTGCGGACATAGTCGGCGGCTACTTGGGCTTGTTTGCCCCAGATTTCCAAGTTGAACCAGTCGGGCTCGTCGTCGCGGCTGCGGCGGTTGACGGCGAGGGTGAGGTTGGCCACCACGGTGCCTGATTCGAAATAGCGGACTTCGGGGTCGCGGCCGGCCCGGCCGACAAGGGTGATGGAATTCACGCCCATGGTTGATTTCTCCTGTTGCTGATGGATCAATGATGCGGCACCCGGTTGGGCTGCCACCTTTCATCAGTTCCACCGTTAGAGCAGTCTGTAACACCCTCGTATGATTCGGCCTTGCAGGCCGGGCGTCCGTGTTTTTCCGTCGTTTTCAGTTTTCGCGGGATATCGGTATTGATTTGGGCACCGCCAACACCCTGATTTTCGTGTCGGGCAAAGGCATCGTGCTGCAGGAGCCCTCTGTGGTGGCCATCGATCTGGAGCGGGGGGTGCCCTTGGCCGTGGGTAATGAGGCCAAGATGATGCTGGGACGAACCCCCGGCCACATCCGCGCTGTGCGGCCCCTGCGCGATGGCGTGATCGCCGATTTCGATGCGGCCGAACAGATGATCAAAACTTTCATCCGCAAAGTTAATGAAGGGCGTGGCATCTTGGCGCCACGGTTGGTGATTGGCATCCCCAGCGGCGTCACCGGCGTCGAGCGCCGCGCAGTGCGGGAGGCCGGCTTGGCCGGTGCTCGCGAAGTGCATCTGATCGATGAGCCCGTGGCGGCCGCCATCGGCGCGGGCCTGCCCGTCACCGAACCTGTTGGCACAATGATTGTCGATATCGGTGGTGGCACCACCGAAGTGGCGGTGCTCAGCTTGGGCGGCACCGTGCTTAGTGAGTCGGTGCGGGTGGCCGGCGATGAACTCAGCGACGCCATCGGCATTTACCTCAAGAAGGTGCACAACCTGGTGGTGGGAGAGCGCACCGCCGAAGACATCAAAATCCGCATCGGCTCCGCTTTTCCAGACGACGCCCACGACAACACCTCGATGGACGTGCGCGGTCTACATCTGCTCTCCGGCCTGCCCCGCACCATCAATGTGCGTGCTGGCGACATCCGCGAAGCTATGGCCGAACCCCTCAACGTGATCGTGGAAGCGGTGAAGCGCACCCTGGAGCGCACCCCGCCCGAGCTGGCCGCCGACATCGTCGATCGCGGCATCATGCTGGCCGGCGGCGGTGCCCAGGTGCGTGGCATCACCGACCTGATCAGCCACGAGACCGGCATCCTCACCCACGTGGCCGAAGATCCCCTGCTGTGTGTGGTGAACGGTTGCGGCATGGTGCTGGAGGACTACAAGCGGTTGGAGCGTGTGCTCGACACCCCTGACTTTGTGCGTCAGAACGCCTGATCCCGATGCAGGCCGGCCGCTGGCTTCGCCTTCCCGCCCTGGGCGCATTGGTTCAGGCCTGGCCCTGGGTCCTGCTGGTGCTGCTGCTACTGGCAGTGCGGCTGAGCAAAGGGGCGGGTTTCACCGATGCCTATGCCCTGCTAAGCCGGCCCTTCTGGCCCGGTAGTGCTCAGGGTGAGTGGGTGCGTAGTGCTCAGGGTCTTAATGACCAAACCCGCTTGCGCCAGCTGGATGCCGACAACCGCCGGTTGCGCAGCTTGCTAGGGCTGCAGGCCAGCGGTGGCCGCGAATTGGCGGCAGCGGTGATCTCGCGCCAGGCAGGGGGATGGTGGCAGCAGCTGGTGATTGGCCGCGGCGAGCTGCAGGGCCTGCGGCCCGGCATGGCGGTGACTGCGCCGGGGGGTTTGATTGGCCGGGTGGCCAGCGTTACTCCCACTACCGCCAGCGTCACCCTGCTCACCGATCCCGGCAGCCGCGTCGGCGTCTGGGTGGGACGGGTTCAGCGCCATGGCCTGCTTACGGGCATCGGCACCAGCCGCCCCTTGCTGCGCTTTCTGGAGAAGGATCCGGGCGTGCGCCCGGGGGATGTGGTCGTCACCTCCCCCGCCAGCACCCTGGTGCCTCCCAACCTCACGGTGGGGGTGATCCAGTCGGTCGATGACCGGGCCGTGCCGGCCACCGAGGCCGTGGTGCAGCTGAGTGCCCCGGTTGAGGCGGTCGACTGGGTGCAGGTGCGGCTGCCATGAGTCGGCTAGCCCGCCATGGTTGGTGTGTGGCTACGGCCTTGGTAGTGCCCTGGCTGGTACTGGCTGCGCCCGCGCCGCTGAAGCTGGCTGGCATTCCCCCTGCTTGGTCGGTGCTGTGGCTGCTGCCCTGGGCCCTGGCCGATGGGCCCCTTTCCGGTGCCCTGGCCGGAGTTGGGCTGGGGCTGCTGCTTGATGCTTTG
This sequence comes from Cyanobium sp. NIVA-CYA 375, assembly GCF_056108345.1. Taxonomy (NCBI): domain Bacteria; kingdom Bacillati; phylum Cyanobacteriota; class Cyanophyceae; order Synechococcales; family Prochlorococcaceae; genus Cyanobium; species Cyanobium sp. NIVA-CYA 375. The sequence goes on from NZ_JBSYHW010000049.1 coordinate 5,940, forward strand.
CATCCCGGGCCGATCACGCAGATCCCAGCCCTGGCCCTGCTGGGCTGGTGGTGGGGTCGGCTGGGCCGCCAGGGGCCGCCGATCGAGCGCAGTTTTAGTCTTGGTTTGCTCGCTCTCTTGGGCACGGCCCTGCTTGGCGGGAGCCTGATCCTGCAGAGCCGGCTGCTAGACCCGTGGCCCATTGAGCCCGCATTGCAAACCTGGCTGGCTCAAACCCTGCTCACGGCGCTGTTGGCACCGCTGCTTTGCTCCCTGCAGCTGCTGCTCTGGCGCCAGCAGACCCAGGGCGGGCGAGGCTGAGCCAATGGCATCGATCCAGAGCCGGCGGCGTTTTCTTGAGCTTCTTGGCGGCGGCTCCGCTGCTGCCCTGCTGGCAGCAGGGCTGGGCAGCTGTGGCAACTCTGATCTGGGGGCCAACTCCGCAGCGACCAAGGTGCTGAATTTCTGGACCCTGGACCTGGCCCCCAAGTTCAACGGCTATTTGCGGGAGCTGGTCGCAGCCTGGGAGGGCCAGAACCCCGGCCTGGAGGTGCGCTGGACCGATGTGCCCTGGAGCTCGGTGGAGCGCAAGTTGCTGGCGGCGGTGTTTGCCCGCACCGCCCCGGACCTGGTGAATCTCAACCCCCCCTTCGCGGCCAACCTGGCCAGCAAGGGGGGGCTGCGAGATCTCACCGCCGTGCTGCCCGCCGGCGCGGCGGACGCCTACCTGCCGGCGATCTGGGAGGCAGGCCGCCAAGGCGCGGAGCAGTTCGCCATCCCTTGGTATTTGACCGCCAGGATCACCATGGCCAACCGCCGGCTGCTGGAGCGCGCCGGCTACAGCTCCCCCCCGAGCGCCTGGGATCAGGTGCCGGCCTTTGCGGAGGCGGTGCGCCGCCGCACCGGTCGCTACGCCTTGTTTGTCACCGTGGTGCCCGACGACTCAGCCGAGCTGTTGGAAACCCTGGTGCAGATGGGGGTGAAGTTGCTGGATGGGGAGCAACGGGCGGCCTTCAACAGCCCTGCGGGTCGGCGGGCCTTCGCCTTTTGGAGTGATCTCTACCGCCGTGGCCTGCTGCCGCGAGAGGTGGTGAGCCAGGGCTATCGGCGAGCCATTGAGCTCTACCAAGCGGGCGACTTGGCCCAGGTGGCTACGGGTCCCGACTTCCTGCGCAACTTGCAGACCAATGCTCCTGGCATTGCAGCGGTTACGGCGCCCTTTGCGCCGCTCACGGGCGCCAGCGCTGAGGCCAACGTGGCGGTGATGAATCTCGTGGTGCCCAAGCAGAGCGTTATGGCGGACGAGGCGGCTCGCTTTGCCCTGTTTCTCACCAATGGCCCCAACCAGTTGGCCTTCGCCGAGCAGGCGCGGGTGCTGCCCTCAAACCGGCAAGCCCTGCAGCAGCTTGAGTCCAGCCTGGCTGCTGCGTCTGGAGCTGGGGCGCAGGAGGGTTTGGTGCAGCGGGCCCGGTTGCTGTCGGCCCAGACCCTTCGCCAGGCCAGGGTGCTGGTGCCGGCGAGCCCGGGGGTGAAGCGGCTGCAGGCGATTGTGTACACCCAGCTGCAGCGCGCCATGCTCGGCCAGTTGGACAGTGATGCGGCCCTGGCTGCTGCGGCCGACGAATGGAACCGCTACTCCCAAGCCCGTTGGGGGTGACCCAAGGGGACGCCGAGCGTTATGGTTGCGATTCTTCATCACGGCGACCAGCCCATGCCAGCGGAGGACAGGCCCGTTTCAAATGCCTTCTCCGACTCCCTGGGGCCTGCGCCGGTTGAGCCCAAAGCCACCGTGATGGTGGTAGACGACGAAGCCGCCGTTCGCCGGGTGCTGGTGATGCGCCTGCAACTGGCTGGCTACCGGGTGATCTGCGCTGAAGACGGCGAAGAAGCCCTCAGCCTGTTTCACCAAGAGCAGCCAGATCTCGTCGTGCTCGACGTGATGTTGCCAAAACTGGACGGTTTTGCAGTTTGCCGCCGACTGCGGGCCGAATCCTGCGTGCCGATCATTTTCCTTTCGGCCCTTGATGCCATCGCCGAGCGGGTGTCTGGACTAGACCTCGGCGCCGATGATTATTTGCCCAAGCCCTTCAGCCCTAAGGAGCTCGAAGCCCGCATCGCCACGATCCTGCGCCGGGTGGGCCGCGGTTCGGCTGCCACTGAGCCCCGCGAGGTGCCCAGTGGCAGCGGCGTGTTGCGGGTGGGAGATCTGGTCGTAGATACCAACCGCCGTCAGGTGACCCGCGACAGCGAGCGCATCGGGCTTACCTACACCGAATTCAGCCTGCTGGAGCTGCTGTTCCGGGAACCAGGTCGGGTGGTGCCACGGGCCGAGATCCTTGAGCAGCTTTGGGGCTATCCCCCCCGCCGCGCCGCCGACTTGCGGGTCGTGGATGTGTATGTGGCTCGCCTGCGCGGCAAACTCGAGCCCGATCCTCGCAATCCGGAGCTGATCCTCACGGTGCGTGGCACCGGCTACGCCTCCCAGCGGATGGCTGAAGCAAGCCTGGCAACCAACGGCTAACGCTCCTGCAGGATGGGCCGATTCAGCCCCCTGACTGCCTTGTCGGATCTGCGCGAGACCCGCCTTGAGAAAGCCGCCGCCCTAGCCGCCCTCGGCCAAGGCCCTTACGCCCTGCGCTTCGAGCCCAGCCACCGTACGGCGGCTTTGCAGCAGGACCATGCCGACCTAGCCAACGGCGAGGAGCGGGAAATGGAAGTGGCCGTGGCTGGCCGGGTGATGACTCGCCGGGTGATGGGCAAGCTCGCCTTCTTCACCCTGGCGGATGAAACCGGACCAATTCAATTGTTTATTGAGAAGGCCACCCTGGCTGCCGCGCAACCCGGCAACCCGGAAGCCTTTGCCCAGCTCACCAGCCTGGTGGATGCGGGCGACCTGATCGGCGTGCAGGGCAGTCTGCGCCGCACCGATCGCGGTGAGCTTTCGGTGAAGGTGAAGGGCTGGAGCATGCTCTGCAAGAGCCTGCAGCCCCTGCCCGACAAGTGGCACGGCCTGGCGGATGTGGAGAAGCGCTACCGGCAGCGCTATCTCGATTTGATCGTGTCGCCCCACACCCGCGAAACCTTCCGGCGCCGTGCCGTGGCGGTGAGCTCCATGCGCCGCTGGCTCGATGAGCGCGAGTTTCTGGAGATCGAAACGCCGGTGTTGCAGAGCGTGCCGGGTGGTGCCGATGCCCGGCCGTTTGAAACGCACCACAACGCCCTGGATCTGCCCCTCACCCTGCGCATTGCCACCGAGCTGCACCTCAAGCGGCTGGTGGTGGGCGGCTTCGAGCGGGTCTATGAGCTGGGGCGCATCTTCCGCAACGAGGGCATCAGCACCCGTCACAACCCCGAGTTCACCTCGGTGGAGATATACCAGGCCTATGCCGACTACACCGACATGATGGTGCTCACTGAGCAGCTGATCGCTCACGTGTGCCAGCAGGTGTGCGGCAGCACCCAGATCAGCTATCAGGGCACCGACATCGACCTGGCGCCCCCTTGGCGGCGGGCCACCATGCACGAGTTGGTGCTAGCTGCTACCGGGCTTGATTTTAATTGCTTTGGAAGCCGCCAGGAAGCGGCCGCGGCGATGGCCGCCCAGGGGTTGGAGGTGCCGGCCCTGGCTGATTCCGTAGGCCGGTTGTTGGTTGAGGCCTTTGAGCAGCGGGTGGAGGCGGACCTGATCCAGCCCACCTTCGTGATCGACTATCCCGTGGAGAATTCACCCCTGGCCCGGGCCCACCGCAGCAAGCCCGGCATGGTGGAGCGCTTCGAGCTGTTCATTGTGGGCCGTGAAACCGCCAACGCCTTCAGCGAGTTGATTGATCCGGTGGACCAGCGCCAGCGGCTTGAGTCTCAGCAGGAACGCCGTGCTGCCGGCGACGACGAGGCCCAGGGCGTGGACGAGGACTTTATCCAGGCCCTGGAGGTGGGTATGCCCCCCACGGGCGGCTTGGGCATCGGCATCGATCGGCTGGTAATGCTGCTCACCGATAGCCCCTCGATTCGCGATGTGATCGCCTTCCCCCTCTTGCGTCCTGAGGCGCGTCTAGAGGCGGGGCCTGGCGCAATGGGATAATCCCTCTGGTAGGCAATCTCCCCCATCCGGGGTCAGCGATTCCATGAGTGGCGAGCGCGTTGGTTTTCGCTTCAAACACGCGGATGCTGTGGTGAAGCGCAACCCTCAGGGCCGCTCCCGCCGTGGCTGGGTGATGGAGCCGGTGGAGCAAACCACCAGCCGTGGCACCAAGATGCCCGCATACCGGATTCGTTGGCGGGATAGTGAACGTCCCGAGATCGTGCTGCAGCACATGCTGATCGCCGACCCTGACCCCACCCCGCCGCCAGAAGGGGTCAGCCTGGTGCCGCCTGCTCCCAAGGCTTGATCTCACAGGCCTGATCAGCTCCAGCCGCGCAGGCGATACACAGCCAGGCCTAGGTGCTCCTTCAGGGCCACGCTGCTGAGATAGAGCGCCCCTGCATCGGGGATCAGGCCCAGAAGTGTGTTGCCGAGGCTGGACTGCCCGTAGTAGGCCCGGCTGGGTAGCTGGTAGTCGCATGGCACCGCTATCACCGTCAATCCACTGCGTTTGCGAAAGCTGGCCAGGGAGCGGGGCATGTGGAAAGCGCTGGTCACCAGCAGCACCCGCGTCCAGCCGCGTTGCTTGCCCAGGATGCCGATATCGCGGGCTTCTTCTGCGGTGTTGCGGGAGCTGGGGTTGAGCAGGATTCGATCCGCAGGCAACCCCAGCTCTATGGCCAGATCCCTGGCCCAGATGGCTTCTGGCGGGGCAGGATCGTTGCTGGTGAAACTCACCCGGCCGCCGCTGGTCACCAGCAGGGGCGCCAAGCCGCGGCGCACCAGCTGCATGCCGCGCAGCAGCCGGTCACCCCCCTCCGCCACTTCGACTCCCTGGCGGGGCGGCAGGGCCGGCCGCAGCCCGCCGCCCAGCACCACCACCGCGTCGGCTTGGGGCAGCTGCCGCGGGGTGAGCAGCGCTGCCTGCTCCTCCAGGCCCCAGATCAACTGGCGGCTGATCAGCGGCATGGCGAACAGCCAGATCAGGCCGATGCCGGTGCCACTCAAGAAAAGATGACGCCTGCCGTGGCGGGCTGCGCCGAGAGCTACAAGTTGCAGCACCAGGCCCAAGCCCAGTGGGTAGAGCAACAGCGGCAGCAATTTGGACAGCAGAAAGCCCAAGGCGGCCGTGGATTACGGAATTCCCAGATTTTGGGGTCAAATGGATTCTGTACAGCTGTACAAAATCAATGACACAAAATTGGTAATACAGCTTTGACAGCAGCCCCTCAGCTTTGGCGCCACCGCAGCTGCTCTAGGGCCTGTTCGGCTTCGAAGCTGGCCCAGTCCTGCTCGAGGCTGGAGGCCCGCGGCGGGCAGGGACGGCTCTCCAGCTCGCCCAGTTCGCGCTCCACGGCCGCGAAGCTCACCCCCAGTTCACCGAGGCGTTGCCAGCGTTGCCGGCCCTGTTCCATTAGGCCCTGTTGGTGGGCTTCGGCCCGCTCGGCCAGGGCTGTGGCGCCGGCGGAGTGGGCCTTGGCTAGCCGCTCCTGCCAGCACCGGATTTCAGCGGCCAACTGCAGCAGGGCCTGGCGTTCCTGTTCCGCCTGCCTTTGCAACTGACGCCGCTGCCCCACCAGTCGGGCTTGGCGATCCCGAGCTTCCTGCTCGCCAAGCAGGGCTTCTTGGCTGGGGTTGGCGGTGAGAAAGGCAGCCAGCTGCTGATCTAGCCGCGCCTCCAGTTCGTCGAGCCAGCTCATGGGGTGGGCTGCCCTGCGGGCGTGGTGATCAGCGGCGCTTCGATTTCTTGTTGCAGCGGCGTAATCGCCGCCTCGCGGGAGCGCAGCAGCAGCTGGGTGAGCCGGGCGATCGCTCCCTCGCCCAGGTCCTGGCTGCCAATGCGATCAAAGGCGCCCCGATACAGCTCCTCCAGCTCGGCGATCAGGCCCTCCCGCACCTGGCGCATGGCAGTCCGTTGCTCCTCTCTACCCATGACTTTGTTGCCTCTGTCTAGGAGTCTGCCGTCACCAGCAGATGCAGGGATAGGTCGCCGGCTGGATCGCTCCAGCGGCCGGCGCTTTGCCAGCCGGCGCGGCAAGCTAGGGCCGTGAACGACTCCGGGTCGTATTTGACGCTGTATTCGCTGATCAGCGGCTCCCCTGCGGCGAAATTCCAGATCTCGCCCCCCAGCTGCACCGACTGGGCCTGGCGGCTCACCAGGGCCATGGCAATGCGGCTGTGCTCTGGCTGCCAGCGGGCGCTGTAGGCGAAGGCTTCAGGGTCGAAGTTGCCCGCCAGGTCGCGGTTGAGCCGCACCAGCAGGTTGCGGGCGAAGGCGGCCGACACGCCGGCGGCATCGTTGTAGGCGGCCTCCAGCCGCTTCACGGCTTTGGGCTGGTCGGTGCCGATCAGCAGCCTGGCGCCGGGGCCCAGCAGCTGGCCCAGCTGCAGCAGCAGCGCCTGGGCTTCCTCGGGGCTGAAGTTGCCGATTGAGCTGCCGGGATAGAAGCCCAGCCGCCGCTGGCCGCTGAGCAAGGGGTGCTCGGGCAGCTGCCGCAGGGCGCTGTAGTCGCAGCAGATGCCCAGCACGGGCACCGCCGCGTGGCGCGCCTGCAGGTCCACGCAGCTTTGCTGGAGATGGTCGGCGCTGATGTCAAGGGCGACATAGGCCGGTGGCCGCAGCGCCTTGAGCAGGGGGCCCACCTTGCGGGCATTGCCGGCGCCAAACTCCACCAGCACCCCAGGCCCCAGGGCCATTGCCAGCTCAGGCGCCCGCGCCTCCAGCAGAGCGGTTTCGGTGCGGGTGAGCCCGTATTCCGGCTGCTCGCAGATCGCCTCAAACAGCCGTGAGCCTTCGGCGTCGTACAGCAGCCAGGCCGGCAGCTGACGCGGTTGCCGTGCCATGCCTTCGATAACCAGCCGCCGCATGTCGGCCGGTTCGGGGTGGAGATCGATCAGTTGCATGTCAGCCGCCATCGCGGGCTAGGCGTAGGCCGGCGGCTAGCCAGCGGCTCGCCGGTGGATAGAAGTTGCGGTAAGTGAGCCGTTCGTGGCCTGGCGGGGTGAGGAAGCAGCTGCCTCGCAACACCATCTGGGAACTCATGAACTTGCCGTTGTATTCCCCCACCGCTCCGGCCGCCGGCGCAAAGCCCGGATAGGGCCGGTAGGGGCTGGCACTCCACTGCCAGAGCACCCCGAAGGCCTGTTCAAGTTTGGGTGCCAGCAGCTCCCATTCGGCTTCGCCCGGCAGCCGGGCACCGGCCCAGCGGGCGTAGGCATCGGCTTCAAACCAGCTCAGGTGCCGCACGGGCAGCTCGGGGCGCCGCGGCTGACGCCCCGCCAGCGAAAACTCCTCGCTGTCACGCCAGTAGCGCGGCCCCTGCCAGCCCCGGGCTTGCGCCAGCGCCCAGCCCTCGCTCATCCACAGCTCCGGCCGCTTGTAGCCGCCATCGGCAATGAAGGTTGCATATTCGCCGTTGCTCACCAAACGGGAGCTGAGCGCAAAGGGTTCGAGCCACTGGCGGTGCCTGGGCGCCTCGTTGTCGAAATGAAAGCAGTCACCTGGATGGCCGATCTCCACCAGCCCCCCCTCGTGCTGCAGCCAGGTGGGCTCCTGGGCAACGCTCGCCTGATAGGCAGCCTCCGGCTCTGGGCCATATGCCGGCTCGAGCGGGTTGCGGCTGAAGCCATCCAGCAGGTCCATTAGCAGCAGCTCCTGGTGCTGCTGCTCGTGCTGCAGCCCCAGTTCCACCAGTTCCAGCCGGGGATCGCCGGGCTCCAGCTGCTCCAACAGGCTGAGCAGGGCCCCATCCAGCCGTTGCCGCCAGGCCCGTACCTCGGCCAGGGAGGGCCGGCTGAGCAGGCCCCGCTGGGGCCGGGGGTGGCGGGCTCCTACTGAGTCGTAATAGCTGTTGAAAAGAAAGCCCCAGGCGTCTGGCGACACTGGGCTACGCAGCACAAACTGCTCAAAAAACCAGGTGGTGTGGCCCAGGTGCCACTTGGGCGGGCTGGCATCGGCCATGCCCTGCAGACAGACGTCTTCGGGCTGCAGGGGAGCCACCAGCTCGAGGCTGCGTTGGCGCACCTGCGCGTAGCGCGCCTTCAGCTCCTGCCCCATGCCGCTGCCGCCAATCTGGGGCTAATTCAGGCCTGACCTTAGGGACCTTGCCTACGATCCCGCCACGCATCGCACGCGGATATGGCCGGCATCACTTCAGGGTTCGTGGGCGCCGTTGGCAACACGCCCCTGATCCGGCTCAACGCCCTGAGCGAGCAAACGGGCTGCGAGATCCTCGGCAAGGCCGAGTTCATGAATCCCGGCGGATCAGTCAAGGACCGGGCTGCCTTGGGCATTTTGCTGGAGGCGGAGGAGCAAGGGCTGCTGCAGCCTGGAGGCACGGTCGTGGAGGGCACCGCCGGCAACACCGGCATCGGCCTCACCCACCTCTGCAACGCCCGCGGCTACCGCCCCCTGATCGTGATCCCCGACACCCAGTCGGCCGAGAAGATCGGCCTGCTGCGCAGCCTCGGCGCCGAGGTGCGCACGGTGCCGGCGGTGCCTTACCGCGACCCCAACAACTACGTGCGGCTTTCGGGCCGCATCGCCGCCGAAACGCCCGGGGCCGTGTGGGCCAACCAGTTCGACAACCTGGCCAACCGCCGCGCCCATTTCAACTCCACCGGTCCGGAGATCTGGCAGCAAACCAGCGGGGCGGTGGATGCCTGGGTGGCGGCCACCGGCACCGGCGGCACCTACGCCGGAGTTGCCCTGTACTTGAAGCAGCAAAACCCAGCCGTGCGCTGCGTGCTGGCCGATCCCCACGGCAGTGCCCTGCACAGCTGGGCCAGCCGGGGTGAGCTGGTCAGTGAGGGAAGTTCGATCACCGAGGGAATTGGCAACAGCCGCGTTACCGCCAACCTGGAAGGTGCTCCTATCGATGATGCCGTGCGCATCGACGACCAGACCGCGCTCGAGACGATCTATCAGCTGCTGTGGCAGGAGGGCTTGTTTTTGGGCGGCTCAGTGGGAATCAATGTGGCCGCGGCGGTGGAAACGGCCCGGCGGCTTGGTCCTGGCCACACGATCGTGACCGTGTTGTGCGACAGCGGTGATCGCTACCGATCGCGGCTCTATGACGCCGAGTGGCTAGCGGGCAAGGGGCTACACCAACCCCTGCGCCCCTTGCTGGGGGTGGGCTGATGGAGGTGCAGGTGGGTCAGTTGATCGGCGAGCGCTACCGGCTTGAGCAACGCCTCAGCTCCGCCCCGCCGGGAGAGGCTCCCCAGGGCGAACTTTGGCGGGCTAGCGATCAGCTAGCCGCCGAGGCGCCGATGGCCCTTCGACTGCTGGGCCCAGCCATCGATCCGGTTCTTGCGCGCCAGCTCTGGGGCCGGCTGCAGGGGCTGCTGCATCCCCAGGTGCCCCGGCTCGGGGCGGCCATCCAGGCCGAGGAGGGTTTGTGGTTGGTGCGCGAATGGCAGGCCGGCCGCACCTACCAACTGCTGCTGCAGGCCCGTGCCGAGCGCCAGTTTGTGTTTGGTGCCGGCGAGGTGCTGCTGCTGCTGCGCCAGCTTCTGCCGGTGCTGGCCGTGTTGCATAGCCAGGAGCTGGTGCACGGCGACCTCAGCCCCGCCAACCTGTTGCGCCGCGACAGCGACGGCCTGCCGGTGCTGCTCGATTTCGGCCTGGTGGCAGGCACGGCCGCGGCCACGCCGGGCTATGCCCCGCCCGAGCGGGTTCGCGTCGCCGATCCCGAGCCCTGGATGGACCTGCATGCCCTCGGAGTACTGGCCCTGGTGCTACTCAGCGGCGAGGAGCCTGCCCGGCTACTGGATCCGGTCACCATGGCCTGGCGCTGGCCAGCGGCCCTCAGTACTGAACCGGCCTTGCAGGCTCAAATCGCTCGCCTGCTGGAGCGCCAGCCCGGCGAGCGCTTCGCTTCTGCTTCCCAGGCCCTGGCTGCCTTCCAGGCCATACCCATGCCGGAGAGCACCGGTCCGGTGCCCCGCGCCGATCGCACCGTCGCCCTGGTGCCCCCCCCACCTCCAGCGCGAGCGCCAGCACCACCGCCTGCACCTGCAGCACCTGAAGCTCCTGCCGAAGCCGCTCCAGAGCCGGTCCAGCTGCCCCCACAGCCTCCGGCGCCCGCCCTGCGTAGCCGTCTGGAGGAGCGGGAGGAGGCTGCTGAAGGTGGCGTCTGGCCGGTGGTGATTGCCTTGGTGCTGTCGGCCGTTGTGGGCACCGCCCTGGGCTGGTGGTGGCTGAGCCGCGGCCGCTTGACCCTGCCCAGCCCCGATGCGGCCCTGCAGTTGCCTAATAGCTTGCCGCCGGCGGAGGTGGACCAGCGCCAACAGCTGCTCAACCGGCTGCGAGCCATGCAGGTGGATCGGGGCTGGTTCCTGAAGTTGGTGGATGCCAGTCTGCTGGCTCAGTTCCCGGAGCGGGGCGGCCGCCTGCCCAGCGATTCCCTTGACGATGCTCCCCTGCGCAAGGTTTGGAATGAGCTCGCTGAGGAGTGGCTAGCTCGGGTGGAGCAACTTCCCCTCGAGATTCGCCGCCGCTTGGGCTCCTATACAAATGGGGACTGGGAAAGGCGTCAGCAGGCCCTTGTGAGCCAGGGCCTCAGTTCAGCTGTGTTGCGCCAGCTGGTGTCGGGCAGTGCCCAGAGCCTGCTGCCCGGCCGCCCCGGTGCTGACATCCCAGCCGAGCCCTTTCGCCAGCTGTGGTTTGCCGCGGCGGAGCAGGGCCTGGCCAACGTGCAGATCGAGGCAATCCAGGCCCAGGCCCAGGCAACCCAGGTGATTTCAGCCCAGGTGGAAGCTGGTGGTGCCCGGCTGTTCCCGGTGCGGTTGCCGCCGGGCTATCGCCTAGTGCTGGGCGTGAACGGCTCGCCCCTGATGCAGATGAGTGTGTTTGGTGCCGATGGCGAGCTGCTGGAAGCCAAGGGTCCCCTGCGGGTTGTCAATTTGGGGGTCCAGGTGAACTCCCCAGTGCAGCTGCTGGTGACCAACGAGGGCGTGGCGCCGGCCCTGATTACCCTGTCGCTGCGCGCCGATCCGCCCCCAGTCGAGGCGCCGCCGGTGGCCGTCCCCGAGCCCTCATCGCAGGCGCCGGCGGCTGAGCTAGAGCCTCCCCAGGCTCCGGTCGCGCCCGGGCCCGCCCAGCCTGCCGCCGATCCGCCGCCGTCAGTGCCCCAGCCGCCAGTGCCACCCGCAGTGAATTGACTCCAGCCGGGGTGGTTGGGGTGTTGGGCGCCCGGCCCCGGAATCAGAGCCGGGCGATTGCGGCCTTGGCGTCCTTGATGTCCTGCTTGCGCCGCTCCTCGTGACGCTTGTCGTGCAGCTTGCGGCCCTTGGCCAAACCGATTGTCAGCTTGATCCAGGAGCCCTTGAGGTGCAGGTTCAGGGGGATCAGGGTGAGGCCTTTTTGATCTAAGGCAATCCGCATTTTGTCAATTTCGCGGCGGTGGGCCAGCAATTTGCGCACCCGCAACGGCTCATGGTTGAAAAACGCGCTGGCATGGCTGTGGGGCGAAATGTGCACGTTGTGCAGCTGCAGCTCCCCCTTGCGAATCAGGCAGAAGCCATCGCGCAGGTTTGACTGCCCGGCCCGGATCGACTTCACCTCGGTGCCAAATAGCTCCAGGCCACACTCCAGGGTTTCCAGAATTTCGTATTGATGCCGCGCAAAGCGGTTGTCGGCCAGCAGCTTGTTGGCGGCATCGCGTTGGGCCTTAGCGCTCTTCTTGCCCCCGCCCTTGGCCATTGCTGCTCCGCAACCGTCCCCTTGATCTACCGACCCTAGGGAGCCCCCAGTACCCTCGCTGCATGGCCATCGTCTCCTCGGGATCCTCGGCGCCCCGCGGCCGCCCCAGCCGCGACGAGCCACCAGCGCGCCTTGTGGACCCTGCTCCCGTGCTCGAGGAGGTCCCCGCCGCGGCCAGTGGCCTGCACCGGGAAGACAGTCTCCGCCCCAAGCGTCTGGCCGATTACATCGGCCAGAGCGAGCTCAAGCAGGTGCTGGCCATTGCGGTGGAAGCCACCCGTGCCCGCCAGGAGGCCCTAGACCACGTGCTGCTCTACGGCCCACCGGGCTTGGGCAAAACCACCATGGCTTTGGTGTTGGCTGAGGAGTTAGGTGTGCGCTGCCGCATTACCAGCGCCCCGGCCCTAGAGCGCCCCCGCGACATCGTTGGCCTGCTGGTCAACCTGCAGCCCCATGAGCTGCTGTTCATCGACGAGATTCATCGGCTCAACCGGGTGGCCGAGGAAATTCTTTATCCAGCGATGGAGGATTACCGCCTCGATCTCACCGTGGGTAAGGGCACGACGGCCCGCACCCGCAGCCTGGATCTGCCACCTTTCACCCTTGTTGGCGCCACCACCAGGGCCGGATCGCTGAGCTCGCCGCTGCGGGATCGCTTCGGCCTGATTCAGCGGCTTGAGTTTTACGGGCTCGATGAACTTCAGCAAATTGTGGAGCGGGCGGCTGGCCTGCTGAAGATCAAGCTGGATGGTGGGGCCGCCCTGGAAGTTGCCCGCCGCTGTCGCGGCACCCCCCGCATCGCCAATCGCCTGCTGCGTCGGGTGCGCGATGTGGCTTCGGTGCGGGGCCATGGCCGCATCGGCGCCCCCCTGGTGGCCGAGGCCCTCAGCCTGCATCGCGTTGACGACCGGGGCCTCGATGCCAGCGACCGGCGCTTGCTCACCTTGATGCTCGAGGGCTACGGCGGCGGCCCCGTGGGCCTCGACACCCTGGCCGCTGGCCTCGGCGAAGATTCCGCCACCCTCGAAGCGGTGGTGGAGCCCTACCTGTTGCAGCTGGGTTTTCTGCAGCGCACCCCCCGGGGCCGGCTGGTTACTTCGGCGGGCCGCAACCACCTGGGCTGGCCGGCTAAGGCGGCCGCATGACCAGCAGCCAACCATGATTCCAACGTTATTTTCCTTGCTGCTGGGTTTGCAGCTGCTGCTGCCCCAGCTGTTTGATCAGGCCCTCAGCGCTAGCCGGCAGGGGCGCTTTGATGAGGCTCTACCTCTCTGGAACCAGGTGCTGGAGGTGGCCCCGGACGATGCGGCGGCCTGGAGCAATCGCGGCAATGTGCAGCTGGCCCTGGGCGATCCCCGAGCTGCCATCGCTGACCAGACCAAGGCGATGCAGCTCGACGGCGAGAGCCCCGACCCCCACCTCAATCGCGGCACAGCCGAGGAGGCCTTGGGCCAGTGGGCTGCCGCCGAAGCCGACTACCGCTGGATCCTGGAGCGCGCCCCGCAGGACGCGGGTGAACCGCGCGCCTCGGCCCTCTACAACCTCGGCAACGTACAGGGCTCCTTGGGCGACTGGCAGGAAGCGCGAAGTTGCTTTGAGGCCGCTTCCCTGGCTAGGCCAGGCTTCGCCATGGCCCGCTCCAGTGCTGCCCTGGCGGCTTTCCAGCTGGGCGATCGCGCCGAGGCCGAGCGGCAGCTGCGCAACCTGATTCGCCGCTATCCCCTGTTTGCCGATGCCCGCGCTGGTCTCACGGCGCTGCTCTGGCAGAAGGGGGCTCGCGGTGAGGCCGAAAGCAACTGGGCCGCCGCCTCCGGCCTCGATCCCCGCTACCGGCAGCAAGAATGGTTGCTTTCGACGCGGCGCTGGCCCCCCGAGCCGGTAGAAGCTTTGGCGCAATTCCTCGCTTTGGCCCCCTGAACGATGGCCCTCGAATGACGGCAACACCCTGCAGCTTGAATTGGCAGGCCCTGGGGCTTGAGCAGGCCCTGGCCGAGGTGCTGCCGGAGCTGATCCAGTTGCGGCGTCATATCCATCGCCACCCCGAGCTCAGTGGCCATGAGCAGCAGACCGCTGCCCTGGTGGCAGGTGAGCTGCGGCGCTGGGGTTGGCAGGTGCGTGAAGGTGTCGGTCGCACCGGCGTGCTGGCGGAGCTGGGGCCAGAGCAGGGGCCTGATGGCTTGCCCGCCCCCCTGGTGGCCCTGCGGGTGGATATGGATGCCCTGCCGGTGGAGGAGCGCACCGGCCTCGACTACGCCTCCACCCAGCAGGGCCTGATGCATGCCTGCGGCCACGACCTGCACTCTGCCGTGGGACTGGGGGTGGCCTACCTGCTGGCGGAGCTTGCCGAGCGCCACCCCGAGCTGCTCACGGCCCGGGTGCGGCTGTTGTTTCAGCCCGCTGAGGAAACGGCCCAGGGGGCGGCCTGGATGAAGGCCGATGGCGCCATGGACGGCGTGGCAGCCCTGTTTGGTGTGCACGTGTTTCCCAGCCTGGCGGCGGGCACGATCGGTGTGCGCAGCGGCAGCCTGACGGCGGCGGCCGGTGAGCTGGAGGTGGAGGTGCTGGGCGAGGGCGGCCACGGCGCCCGGCCCCACCAGAGCACCGACGCCATTTGGATTGCGGCGCGGGTGGTGAGTGGTCTGCAGGAGGCGATCAGCCGCCGCCTTGATGCCCTGCACCCGGTGGTGGTGAGTTTTGGGCGCATCGAGGGCGGCAAGGCTTTCAATGTGATCGCCGACCACGTGCGACTGCTGGGCACGGTGCGCTGCCTAGACACCGACGTGCACGCCCAGCTGCCGGGCTGGATTGAAGACACGGTGCAGGCCCTCTGCCGCGGCCATGGCGGCGAGGCCCGGGTGCGTTATCGGGTGATTTCACCGCCTGTGCACAACGACCCTGCCCTCACCGAGCTGGTTGCTGAAGCTGGGGTGGAGTTGCTTGGCCGCCCCCCCCAGTTTCAGGAAAGTTGTCACCCCTCTGATCAGTACATCCGGGGGCTTGAGGACATGACTAATGCGTCGA
>NZ_JBSYHW010000050.1:0-20203 GCF_056108345.1 Cyanobium sp. NIVA-CYA 375
ACCTGGCGGCCCAGCGTGATCTCCTGCTCGTGAGATAAAAGCGGAACTCGGCCTATGTCACGCAGGTAGCTGCGCACCAAGTCGCCATCGGCAGCGGGCATGGAGCGAGCAGCCTTGTCGGGAGAAGCTGCACCGGGAGCAGTAGCGATGGCGACGACCATGGCACTAGAGGCTTGAAGATGTGTAAAGCCTAACCTGAAGAAGTGTTAACTCCTCTCACATTCCCGTAAAGCCGCCGCAGTGACTCAGGCCGCTCCCAGACACTGCTTAGCCGGGCGCCGCGCGCTGCAGCAGCCAGGAGGCAGTTTGCAGGTAGATAAACACCCCTGCTACGTCTGTCGCGGTGGCAATAAAGGGTGCTGACATCAGGGCTGGATCCAGGCCCAGGCGGTCAAACAGAAGTGGCAGCGCGGCACCAGCAGTTGCAGCCAGGGTGGTGATCGCCACCAGACTCAGGCCGGCGGCCATGGCCACTAACCAGCTGCCTGCCACGTAGGCGGCCCACGGCACCACCGCCAGCACCATCAACAAGCCCAACAGGGCGCCAGCCACAGCCTCGCGCCAGATCGCCCGCCAGGCGCCCATCGCCTGAATGCGCTGGGTACTTAGGCCCCGAATCACCACGGTGGAGCTCTGGGCGCCCACATTGCCGCCGGTGCCGATCAGCAGCGGAATAAAGGCGGCGAGCACCACCACCTGCTTGAGCACCAACTCCTGGGAAGCGATCACCGCCGAGGTGCCGCTGTTGGCCACCAGCAGCACTAGGAGCCACACCACCCGGCGCCGGGCCACGGTGAAAAGGTTGCTCTGGAAGTAGTCATCCTCATCGCCAGCCTGCACGGCGCCGGCGGCGTAGAGGTCGCGGGTGGCCTCCTGCTCGATCACGTCGATCACGTCGTCCACGGTGACGATCCCCACCAGCCGCTGCTCCCGGTCCACCACCGGCACGGCCAGGAAGTCATAGCGCTGGATGGCCCGGGCCACCTCCTCCTGGTTGGTGTCGGTGCCGACGCTCACCACATCGCGGGTCATTACATCGCCAATGCGGGCCTCTGGGTCGGCCGTGACCAGATCCCGCAGCGACAGGATGCCGGTGAGGTGGCGGGAGCCATCGGTGACGTAAAGGGAATAGATGGTTTCGGTGTCGCGGGCGCGGCGGCGCACGATCGACAGGGCCTGGGCGGCGCTATGAAACTCCTTGAGATCGACGAATTCGGTAGTCATTAGCCGGCCCGCCGTCTCCGCCTCATAGCCCAGTAGTTGGGCGGTAATCCGCCGTTCCGCCGGGCTCAGCTCGGCCAATAGGCGCCGCACCACCTTGGCGGGCAATTCATCAAAGAGCCGCACCCGGTCGTCGGGTGACATCTCCTCCACCAGCTCCAGAACCTCACCGGAGCGCAGCCGTTCCAGCATCGTCTGCTGCACCGCCGCGTCTAGGTATTCGTAGACCTCAATCGCTTCATCCTTGGGAAGCAGCCGAAAGGCCAAGGCCTGCAGGGTGCGCGGCAGGCTGCCGATCGCTTCAGCCGCGTCCACCTGCTGCACGGGGCCAAGCAGCAGCTTGGCCCCGTCGTAGTTGCCAGCCTCAAGCAGGCTTTCCAGCTGTTGGGCGACCACCTCGGCCACCTGGATCCCGTTGGCTTCGCTCATGGGCACCGCGACGCCTCACTTATGAGTTTATGGGTCGCGGCTGCCGCCGGCTCGCTATGGTCCGGCCACTTGATGACACCCGCACCGATGGCTATCTCAGTGAGCAATGTGGCCGTGCGCGATGCCAAGGGCGGCGAGCGCAGCCTGGGCGATTGGGCCGGCAAGGTGCTGCTGATCGTGAACGTGGCAAGCCGCTGTGGCTTCACCCGCCAATATGCAGGCCTTCAGACGCTCCAGGAGAGCTACGGACCCCAAGGCTTGGCCGTGCTCGGCTTTCCCTGCAACGATTTCGGCGCCCAGGAGCCCGGCACGCTGGCAGAGATCCAGCAGTTCTGCTCCACCACCTACGGCGCCAATTTCGAATTGCTCGACAAAGTTGTGATGGCTGAAGAGCCGTACACCACCCTCAGCCAGAGCAAACCAGCTGGCCCCGTCGCCTGGAACTTCGAGAAGTTTTTGGTAGGCAAGGACGGCACCGTGCTAGCCCGCTACAAGAGCAACGTGGAGCCCGATTCCGCCGAATTAAAGGGCGCCATCGAGGCCGCCCTAGCCGCCTAACCGGCGCGCTCAACCAGCCGGCACCCAGCCGCGGCGATCAGCAGCCTGCACCTGCAGCCAACGCTGGCCGGAGCTAGCTCGCCAGCTGCGCAGCACCCGCAGGGGCTCACCGGTCCCCAGTTGCTGCAAGGCAGGCGCCCGTTGCTCAGGAGCGGCCCGCAACACAACCGCACGGGTGGAGAGCAAAGGGTCGCCGCTACAACGCCGCCGCAGTTCAAAAGGCCGACGATCGGCCCCACCGGCAGGCAAGCCAACGGGAGTGATCAGGGCAAAACCAAGCAAGGCCGCCCAGCGCCAAGCTGCAGGTTGAGCCATCAAATGTCGAGCTGGGCCAAATCGAGGGTGGCGCTATGGGCCTCGATGAACTCTCGACGCGGGGCCACTTTGTCGCCCATCAAAATTGTAAAGATGCGATCCGCTTCGAGGGCGTCTTCAATCTCGACACGCTTCATGGTGCGGGTGGTGGGATCCATTGTAGTTTCCCAAAGCTGTTTAGGCATCATTTCGCCCAAACCCTTGAAACGCTGAATCGTGTAATTGGCCTTTTCTCCAAACGATGCGATCGTATTTTTAAGATCGTTCTCGTTGTAGCAGTAGGTGTGGTTTTTACCGCGCTCCACCTTATAGAGAGGGGGACAGGCGATATAGATGTAACCACCCTCGACTAAGGCGCGCTGATAGCGGAAGAAGAAGGTAAGAATCAGGGTGCGGATGTGGGCGCCGTCGACGTCGGCGTCGGTCATGATCACGATCCGGTGATAGCGAAGATTTTTCTCATCAAATTCCTCGCCCTTGATCCCCAGGCCTAATCCTGTGATCAGGGCCTGAATCTCAGTATTTTTATAAATCTTAGCGTCGTCAGTTTTCTCGATGTTGAGGATTTTGCCCCGCAAAGGCAGGATCGCTTGGAAGCGCCGATCGCGCCCCTGCTTGGCAGAGCCACCAGCGGAATCGCCCTCCACGATGTAGATCTCAGACTCGGAAGGGTCGCGGGAGGAGCAATCTGCCAACTTGCCAGGCAGGGTTGAGCTCTCGAGCACGCTCTTGCGGCGCACCAGTTCTCGGGCGCGCCGGGCAGCCTCGGCAGCATTGAATGCCTGAATCGCCTTCTCGAGGATCAGATCGATCACCGAGGGATTGAATTCTAGATATTCGCTAAGGGCTTCACCCACCAGCGTGTCAACAATGCCACGTACTTCCGTATTGCCAAGCTTGGTTTTTGTCTGACCCTCAAATTCCGGCTCGGGCACCTTGACCGATAGCACCGCGGTGAGGCCCTCGCGGATGTTCTCACCAGCCAGGTTGGAATCGGCATCCTTGCGCTTGCCGCGCTTTTTGGCAAAGGTGTTGAGGGTGCGGGTTAGCACCGTTTTGAGACCCTCGATGTGGGTGCCACCATCAACAGTGCGGATGTTGTTGGCAAAGCCAAGAATGCTGTCTGAATAAGCATCCACACACCACTGCAATGCCGCCTCCACCTGCACGCCATCCTTTTCGCGGTTGACGTAGATGATTTCGGGGTGGAGAGGATCCTTCTCCTTATTCATGTAGGCGACGTATTCCTTGATGCCACCTTCATAGAAATAGATCTCTTCATGGGCATCGCCCGCGGCATTGCGGGCCGCGGCGCGGTCGTCACGGAAAACAATCCGCACCCCGCCATTGAGGTAAGCCAGCTCGCGCAAACGCGACGAGAGAGTCTGGTAGTCGAACTCAATGCCAGTCGAGAAAATCTCGATATCAGGCTTGAAGCACACCGATGTTCCGGTGCGGCCCTTCTCACCATCGGCTGATTTCAAAATGCCGATCGGGGCGCCGCGCTCAAAGCG
Organism: Cyanobium sp. NIVA-CYA 375; assembly: GCF_056108345.1. NCBI lineage: Bacteria > Bacillati > Cyanobacteriota > Cyanophyceae > Synechococcales > Prochlorococcaceae > Cyanobium > Cyanobium sp. NIVA-CYA 375. The sequence continues at coordinate 4,038 of NZ_JBSYHW010000050.1, forward strand.
CTGGGTGTGCACCTGGTCTTGGCGGTAAACCGTGACCTCCACCCACTCGGAGAGGGCATTGACCACCGACACGCCAACGCCGTGCAGGCCGCCAGAAACCTTGTAGCCACCGGAGCCAAACTTACCGCCGGCGTGCAACACCGTGAGCACGGTTTCAAGGGCGCTCTTGCCGGTACGCGGGTGGATATCGGTGGGGATGCCGCGGCCGTTGTCGGTGACGGCGCAAGAGCCGTCGTCGTTGAGCACCGCCAGGATCTGGTCGCAGTGGCCGGCTAGGGCCTCGTCAACTGCGTTGTCGACCACCTCATACACCAGGTGGTGCAGGCCTCGGGGGCCGGTGGAGCCGATATACATGCCCGGCCGCTTGCGAACGGGCTCCAGGCCCTCCAGGACCTGAATCTGCTCGGCGCCATAGGCGGCCTGAATTTTTGTGGAAGCTTGGCTTTCAGCGCTCATGCAGGAAGGTCTCCCCAGGGATTCGGCACAGGACGGCGAGATCCCGGGGCAAATAAGACGCAAATGGGCCCAAAAGCCCTTTGCAATTAGCAATTTACCACCGCCTACCCGGGCTGACACCCCCTGGCAAGGTGGACCCATGAGCCCCACTGAGCCCGCAGGCCAACCCCTCGTCATCGTTTTGCTGGGTCCAACAGCCAGCGGCAAAACAGACCTGGCAATCTCCCTGGCCCAGGCCCTGGATCTGGCGGTGCTGAACGTGGATTCACGCCAGCTCTACCGGCAGATGGATGTGGGCACTGCCAAGCCGACGGCTGCCCAGCGAGACCAAGCCCGCCATGAGCTGCTGGATCTACGCGATCCCGACCAGCCGATCAACCTGCAGGAATTCCGCGCCATCGCCGAGGCCCAGCTCAACGCTGAACTTGCCCGCAAGCCCCTGGCCCTGCTGGCAGGCGGCAGCGGCCTTTACCTGCAGGCCCTCACCCAGGGGCTGGAACCACCCGCGGTGCCACCCCAAGCCGCTCTGCGCGCCCAGCTGGCAGCCCTCGGCCAGCCCCTCTGCCACCAGCTACTGCGCCAGGGCGACCCAGTGGCCGCCGCCCGCATCGCCCCCGCCGATGCCGTGCGCACCCAAAGGGCCCTGGAGGTGCTTTATGCCACAGGGCGGCCCCTATCCAGCCAGCAGGGGGCCACGCCGCCGCCCTGGCGAGTGCTGGAGCTGGGCCTAAACCCCGCCGACCTGAAAGCCCGCATCGCCAGCCGCACCCGAAGCCTGTTTGCTGCGGGGCTAGTAGCTGAAACCGAAGCCCTGATTAAGCGCTACGGGTTGGAGCTACCCCTGCTCAACACGATCGGTTACGCCGAGGCGCGGCAGCTGCTAGCTGGCGAGCTCAGCGAAACTGAGGCAATCTGCCTTTGCGAGCAGCGCACCCGCCAATTCGCCAAACGGCAACGCACCTGGTTTCGGCGGCGCCACGCACCGATCTGGCTGGAGGAGCGCAGCAAAGAGGGGCAATTAGCCCAAGCGTTGCAACTGGTCGAAGGCGGACTAGGGTGAAGCGTTAGCGACTTCGCGATCCTTCACGCCCCTGAATGCCCCCACGTCCCCGTTTTGACCGCCGTGCTCCCGTGCGGGAGCTGCCCAACATCAATGACCGCATCAGCTACCCCAACCTGAGGGTGGTTGATGCTGATGGCAGTCAACTGGGGGTGATCACCCGCGAGGAGGCTCTTGAGGTTGCCAAGGACCGCGATCTCGATCTGGTGTTGGTGAGCGAGAAGGCCGATCCGCCGGTGTGCCGGATCATGGATTACGGCAAATACAAGTTTGAACAGGAAAAGAAGGCCAAGGAAGCCAAGAAGAAGTCGCACCAGACGGAAGTAAAGGAAGTGAAGATGCGCTACAAGATCGACTCGCACGACTATCAGGTGCGGATCGGTCAGGCGCAGCGCTTCCTTAAAGACGGCGACAAGGTGAAGTGCACCGTGATTTTCCGCGACCGCGAAATCCAGCACACCGCCCTAGCCGAAGTGCTGCTTTACCGCATGGCCAAAGACCTCGAAGACAACGCCGAGATCCAGCAGCCCCCCAAGAGGGAAGGCCGCAACATGATCATGTTTCTGAGCCCCCGCAAGGCCGCCGCTCCCAAGGGCAACGGCAAGTCGACTTCAAATTCGGCCGCAGATCCCGCGCTCTAAAGGGCTTTAAGCTGAGACCAGGGCTGCGCACATTGGCGGGCGGGCATTGTTTTTTCTCGCGTGCAGGAAGTTGTACCGATGTACAACCTCCTGGAGGGCCGTCCACTCGCACCCAGCCCAACCGGCACACGCGCGTATGCCAACTGGGGGATTGTCCCCAGGGCCAAGCCTCCTTATGGTGGCCACCAGCCCAATTGGCCCAACCCCGGCGTGCGATTCCACATCCAGCAGGAAAGCGACATTCCGGCGTCAACGCAGCTCTACAACCAGATCTGCTTTGCCATTGCGGCCCGCCATTACCCACCGGGGCACCGATTACCCAGCACCAGACAGCTGGCGATGCAAACCGGCCTGCACCGCAACACGATCAGCAAGGTGTACCGCCAGCTGGAAACCGACGGCGTCGTGGAAGCGATGGCGGGTTCGGGCATCTACGTGCGCGACCAGCAAAAGCCGCGGGAAATCAAGCCGCCGCCGGGGCCCAAGGGCCGGGCCCTGCCAGACATCGACCGTCAGGTGCGCCAGAGCGTCGATGGCTTACTGAATGCCGGCTGCACCCTGCAGCAGAGCCGCGACCTACTCACCCGCGAGATCGACTGGCGCCTGCGCTGTGGCGCCCGGGTGCTGGTCAGCACCCCCCGCGAGGACATCGGTGCCTCGATGCTGATCGCTGAGGAGCTCAGGCCCAGCCTGGAGGTGCCGGTGGAGGTAGTACCGATGGAGGAGTTGGCGGCCGTGCTCACCGAATCCAACAACGGCACGGTGGTGACCAGCCGTTACTTCCTGCAGCCGGTGGAGGAGATTGCCAAGCAGCACGGCGTACGGGCGGTGGCTGTTGATCTCAACGATTTCCGCAACGAGCTCGACTTACTCAAGGAGCTACGCCAAGGCAGCTGCGTGGGCCTGGTGAGCATCAGCCCGGGGATCCTGCGGGCTGCTGAGGTGATCCTGCACAGCATGCGCGGCAACGAGCTGCTGGTGATGACTGCCAACCCAGACACCGGCAGTCGCCTGCTGGCCCTGCTGCGAGCTGCCAGCCACGTGCTCTGCGACCGCCCCAGCCTGTCGCTGGTGGAGCAGAGCCTGCGCCTGAACCGGGCCCAGCTGATTCGGATACCGGTGGTGCACTGCGCCCAGAGCTACTTAGGCACCGCCACCATCGATGGCCTGCGCAAGGAGATTGGGCTGCAAGCGAATTAATTAAAGCGGATGAAGAGATTCGAACTCTCGACCCTCTCCTTGGCAAGGAGATGCTCTACCACTGAGCTACATCCGCGTTTATCGGCCCTGCCGACTTGAGGATCATGCATGAAGGGGGGCCCCTCGGTCAAACGCTGGGCAAACCCCAACCAAGGCCACCTGGCTCCGGCAGGATGGCCCCATGCTCAAGGCACTGCAGGCCGACCTGGCGATCATCAAGCAGCGCGATCCGGCGGCCCGAGGCACGCTGGAAATCCTGCTCTGCTACCCGGGCCTGCACGCCCTGACGCTGCACCGTTTCAGCCATTGGCTCTGGGGGCGGCGGCTGCCGCCCTTGCCCCTACTGGCACGGCTGCTGAGTCAGCTGGGGCGACTGGCTACCGGCGTTGAAATCCACCCCGGCGCTCGGATCGGCCATGGTGTGTTCATCGACCACGGCATGGGAGTAGTGATCGGTGAAACGGCCGTGATCAGCGACCGCTGCCTGCTGTATCAGGGCGTCACCCTGGGCGGCACCGGTAAGGCCCACGGCAAGCGCCACCCCACCCTGCTGGAAAACGTGGTGGTGGGCGCCGGCGCCAAGGTGCTGGGGGCGATCACCGTGGGTGCCAACACCCGCATCGGCGCCGGCTCGGTGCTGCTGCGCGATGTAGCGGCCGACAGCACGGTGGTGGGAATTCCTGGTCGGGTGATCCATCAGAGCGGGGTGCGGATCGACCCGCTAGCCCACTCAGCCCTGCCAGACACGGAAGCGAATGTGATCCGCAACCTGATGGAGCGCATCGACGTGTTGGAAATGGAGCTGGCCCGCACCCAGGGCTGCCTGCGGGAGCTGGCCGCCGGCCGCCCCCTGCTGGAGCCCTGCACCGGAGCCGCCCAAAACCTCAAAGATCGCGAAATCCTGGAATTCCTCGGCGACAACCCTGGGATCACGGGCTGAGCGCAGCTTTCACATGGCAGCTTTCACATCAGTGCGGGCAAAGTCGTCGCCCTTGAACAGCAGCGGCAGGTCGAGGGCCATGGCTAGGCCGTAGCTGAAGCAATCGCCCAGGTTGAGGCCTGCCCGGTGGCGGCCCTTGCCGAAGTGGCGCCAGCCGTGGAGGGCCCAGTGGAGATGGTTCTGATCAAACGGCACAACCTGGACGCCCAAGGTGAGGAGCAGCTGCACTACCTCGTTATCTTCAAAACCGTGGCGCGAACTCTCTGAAACCAAGCAGAGCTCGACGCGCGACGCCGCACTGAGATGCACCACAGAAGCCTCAGCCGCCACGGCAAGCAGCAGCTCAGCCTCAGCCTCCTGAAGCAGCAGAGCCATTAGAGCCGAGGGGTCGATCACGAGTTCGGCCACAAGCCGGCTCATTTCGGCAACCCCTGATCGTCGTAAAGGGCTTCCTGAAGCTCCTTACTAGTGCGGCCTTGCCACTCAGGCCGAGCACTGAAGCGCGCACAAATGGCCCGAACCGCTGCTTTTTTGGCCTCAGCGGCACGGGGGCCCTCAGGACTGGGGGAGCGGGCCAGCTCCGCTCGCAGTGCCTGGCGCACTGCATCGGTGACGCTGGTGGAACGCCGGGCGGCCAGCTCCCTCGCCATGGCATGGACCTCAGGGTCTTTGATGTTCATGCCCATGGCGCCAGCTGGGTAGAAACTGACTTTCATTCTACCCAGCTCGGCGGGCCTGAAGCTGCTCCCAACAGCCCCCCGGTAAGATGATGGTTGTGCTGGCAAGTCCGCCTCAATGCTCAAGCTGCTGCTGGGTGATCCCAATGCCCGCAAGCTGAAGCGCTACCAGCCGATCGTTTCAGACATCAACCTGCTCGAGGAGGAGATCGCCCCCCTCTCCGACGACGAGCTGCGCGGCCTCACCGGCGAGTTTCGCCTAAAGCTTGAGCAGGTAGCGGGCAACGCGGCCAAGGAGCGGTCCCTGCTCGATGAGCTGCTGCCCCAGGCCTTTGCCGTGGTGCGCGAGGCGGGTAAGCGGGTGCTGGGCATGCGTCACTTCGACGTGCAGCTGATCGGCGGCATGGTGCTGCACAACGGTCAAATCGCTGAAATGAAAACCGGCGAGGGCAAAACCCTTGTGGCAACCCTGCCCTCCTACCTCAACGCCCTCACCGGCCGAGGCGTGCACGTGGTGACGGTGAACGACTACCTAGCCCGCCGCGACGCTGAGTGGATGGGGCAGGTGCACCGCTTCTTAGGGCTCTCGGTTGGCCTAATCCAGCAGGAGATGACGCCAGCCACCCGAAGGGCCAACTACGCCTGCGACATCACCTACGCCACCAACAGCGAGCTGGGCTTCGATTACCTGCGCGACAACATGGCCAGCGACATCGCTGAAGTGGTGCAGCGCCAACCCAACTACTGCGTGATCGATGAGGTCGATTCGATCCTGATCGATGAAGCACGCACGCCGCTGATCATCTCCGGCCAGGTCGAGCGTCCCCAGGAGAAATACCGCCGCGCCGCCGAGGTGGCTGAGCTGCTGGAGCGCTCTGCCGAGCTGGGTAAAGACGGCATCGACCCAGAGGGCGACTACGAAGTTGATGAGAAGCAGCGCAACGTAACCCTCACCGACGAGGGCTACGCCAAGGCCGAGCAGCAGCTGGGTGTGAGCGATCTCTTCAACCCAGAAGACCCTTGGGCCCACTTCATCGGCAATGCCCTCAAGGCCAAGGAGATGTTTGCCCGAGACGTGAACTACATCGTGCGCAACGGCGATGCGGTGATCGTTGATGAATTCACCGGCCGGGTGATGCCAGGGCGGCGCTGGAGCGACGGCCTGCACCAGGCGATTGAGGCCAAAGAGCAGCTGGAGATCCAGCCCGAGACCCAAACTCTCGCCTCGATCACCTACCAAAACTTCTTCCTGCTCTACCCGCGCCTAGCCGGCATGACCGGTACCGCCAAAACCGAAGAGGTGGAATTCGAGAAGACCTACAAACTCGAAGTGGCAATCGTGCCCACCAACCGGGTCCGATCACGCTCCGACTGGACCGACCAGGTGTACAAAACCGAAACCGCCAAGTGGCGCGCTGTCGCCCTGGAAACCGCCGAAGTGCATAAGGGCGGCCGACCAGTGCTGGTGGGCACCACCAGCGTGGAGAAATCGGAGTTGCTGAGTGCCCTGCTGGCTGAGCAAGACATCCCCCACAACCTGCTGAACGCCAAGCCCGAAAACGTGGAGCGGGAAGCCGAGATCGTTGCCCAAGCAGGCCGGGCCGGCGCCGTGACCATCGCCACCAACATGGCGGGCCGTGGCACCGACATCATCCTGGGCGGCAACAGCGATTACATGGCGCGCCTCAAGCTGCGGGAGGTGCTGCTGCCCAAGCTGGTGCGCCCGGAAAATGAGCACCGGCCCATCCCTTCGGCGAAGGCCGTGCGTGAGGCCCGCAGTTTGGGGAGCCTCTATCCCTGCAGCCTCAGCGAAGCCAGCGAGCAAGAGCTGGCTACCCTCGCCAAGGCTCTTGTGAATGCGTGGGGCGACCGGCAGCTCACCTTGCTGGAGCTGGAAGACCGCATCGCCCAGGCAGCCGAAAAGGCCCCCAGCGAGGACCCCCAGATCCAGGCCCTGCGCGACTGCATCGCCCAGGTCAAGGCTGAATACGACGCCATGGTGAAGCAAAACGAGCAGCAGGTGCGTGAGGCCGGTGGCTTGCACGTGATCGGCACCGAGCGTCACGAATCGCGCCGAGTTGACAATCAACTGCGCGGCCGCGCCGGCCGTCAGGGTGACCCGGGCTCAACCCGCTTCTTCCTGTCGCTGGAAGACAACCTGCTGCGCATCTTTGGCGGCGACCGGGTGGCCGGACTGATGAATGCCTTCCGGGTGGAGGAAGACATGCCAATCGAATCGGGCATGCTCACTCGCTCGCTGGAAGGGGCCCAGAAGAAGGTGGAGACCTATTACTACGACATCCGCAAGCAGGTGTTCGAATACGACGAGGTGATGAACAACCAGCGCAAAGCCGTTTACACCGAACGGCGCCGAGTACTGGAAGGCCGGGAGCTCAAGGCCCAGGTGATCGGCTACGGCGAGCGCACCGTCGAAGACATCGTGGAGGCCTACGTCAACCCGGAGCTACCACCTGAGGAGTGGGATCTCAGCCGCTTGGTGGACAAAACCAAGGAGTTTATTTATATCCTGGAAGATCTCACTCCAGACCAGCTCCAGGGTTTAGGGGTGGAGGAGCTCAAGGCCTTCCTGCAGGAGCAGCTGCGTAATGCCTACGACATCAAGGAGGGTCAGGTGGAGCAACAACGGCCGGGGCTGATGCGGGAAGCGGAGCGCTACTTCATCCTCCAGCAGATCGATACACTCTGGCGCGAACACCTGCAGGCCATGGATGCTCTGCGCGAATCGGTGGGCCTGCGCGGTTATGGCCAGAAAGACCCGCTGATTGAGTACAAGAATGAGGGCTACGACATGTTCCTGGAGATGATGACCCAGATGCGCCGCAACGTGATTTACTCAATGTTTATGTTCCAGCCGGCGCCGGCGCCCCAAGGAGCTACTGCCTGAAGCTGATGCGCCTGTTACTCGACACCCAGGTGATGCTCTGGTGGCTCCTCGACGATCCTCGGCTAGGCCCCGAAACCCGTGAACTGATGGCCGCAAGCATCTGGGAGGTTTCTATAAAGCACCGTCTGGGCAAGCTGTCTGTGGCACCGTCTGCCTTTCGTGATCAGAGCCTCGCCGCTGGTGCGGTGCTCCTGCCAGTACTCAATGGCCATGTCATTGAAACCGCCCATTGGCCTGGTTACGACGTGACACTGCATCGCGGCTGAGGGGCTCTCCAAAGGCGGCGGCCCTGATTCGCGAAGCCCAGATGGGGCCAGCATCCCCCGAGAAGCAGCCAAGGTGGCACTACCGCCCAGATCCTGGCCCTGCTCGACTTCCAGGGCCCAGCCGACCTATCCGCCTGGCTGGCCGCCAACAGCTGAAGAGGGGCCTTGATTCGGCTGTTCAGGATTCAGTACAGCCTGTACGGAATCGTTCACGCCACCCGGGTTTCGTGCCGCATCCGGAGCGGTTGTGACTGAAACGGTGCTGATCACTGGACGAGGAAGGAACACGATGCCTGAGGCGGAGATAGCGCACACCAACCCATCCAGAACCGCCGGGGAGTATGGATCATAATGACTATGATGACGTGGCTGAAGAGGAGGGCGCTTGTCACCCACCGTCTTTCGTGAGGGTGAATTCCGTTTTTACTTCTTCTCTCGGGAGGAAAGTCGGATGCACGTTCATGTCAGCCACCCCGACGGCGAGGCGAAGCTCGGCCAAGCCGAACGCCTTGTTCAGTCTCGTCAACAGGAGATTATCAATGCCTGGAACGATCGCTTTGGACGCTGAGGTCACCAACATCTCAGGGCATTGCCTCTGGGTTTTGGTTGACGACGAAGAGCTGGCATTACCCTTTTCTGAATTCCCTTGGTTCAGATCGGCAACGATCGATCAGGTTCTGAATGTGGTTCGGCCATCTGGTTCACATCTTTATTGGCCTGATCTTGACGTTGATCTTTCGTTGGATTCAATCCGTCACCCCGGTCGTTACCCTCTTAAGGCGAAGTTCTGACTAGATGTTCTGATTTGGTGCTGCTCACGCTGCCAGTGCGGTGGTGAGTGATTGCCGGCATCCCCCGGGAAGAAATCCGCCATACCAGGGCTGTACAAAACTGGCTTGCCGAGGCGAAGCCAAGGTCACCCTCTGCCAACCCAACCGCTGCTGCGGCCCCTCTGTTTTGCAACTGTGCAGGAGTCTGTACAGCTGTACAAACTCATGGAGGCGCCAAAATTGACATGGCGGCTGGCTTCCCCCTGAGCCGCCAGGTTTCCCAGCCGGAACGAACCCCGGTGCCACCGAACCCCAGGCCATCAACCCAACCCAGTTGGCTTTGTCCCGATGAGTGCGCCATACTGACAAAGCCAACCCGCCCAGCAAGCTCGAGGTTGCCGTCATGGCTGTTCAGGAGTCGGGGCCTGCGTCTGTACTTGCGGGCGACCCCCAGGCGAGCGCGTTGCTGCTGCGCGTGAATCAGTTGGTTCTGAGCAAACTGGCCTTGCCGGGAGGGCCTGTACAGGCGATGAGTCATCGGCCGGCTCCCGTGGCCCTCGACGACCTCAGTCTGCTCACAGAGCTGGTGATCGAGGCCTGGCGCTTGGAGCCCACGCCACCGCCGCGGCACGCGCTGCTACGGCTGCGGGGCGAGCAGGCCCTAGCCCAGCTGCTCAAGTCCAGCGGCGGCAGCCTTAGCTCCGCAGAGGTGCAGCAACTGCTCGGGCTGAGTGGCGAGGGAGTGCGCAAGCGGCGCGATCGCAAGCGGCTGCTCGGTTGGCGCCATGGCAAACACACCGTGTATCCGGCCTTTCAGTTCGATCTGGCCGGCGGGCGGGTGTGGCCAGCCCTGGAAGCGGTGTTGCCCCTGCTAGACACCGACAGCGGCCCGGCCCAGGTGCGCTTTCTGCTGAGCCCTGACCCTGAGCTGGGCGACACCCCGACCGCTCTGCTGTGTCGAGCCGAACCACTGGCCTTGGAGGAGGTGAGCCGTAAGGCACGCCATTTTGGCTGCCAATTGGCTCGCTGACGTGCGCCTGCCGCTGCCGCCGACGCAACAGGCCCAAGGGCTGCGTCTGCTGCGAATTGCTGCCGGTAGCCAGTGGATTCGGATCCATCGCTGCCACCACTCCAGTGCACTTCATTGGGGACGGCATGGGCAGGGCCGTTGGAATGCTCCTGATGCTGCCTTTGGCGTGCTCTATGTGGCGGGCGATCTGGAGACGGCCTTTGCTGAAACTTTTGGCCATCAAGTGATGGCCAGCCACCTTCCGGCGGCCGTGAAGTTCCTCAGCCGCCAGGAACTGGAGGAGCGCTGCATTTCCATGCTCACCGCTCGCCGTGATCTGCAGGTGTTGGATCTCAGGGGGGCGGCCCTGGCCCGCCTGAACCTTGATGCCCAGCTGCTCAGCACCTGCGAGCAGTTGCCGGTGTGCCAGGCCTGGTCGCGCTGGTGGCACGAGGCGGCTGAGCAACCCGATGGGCTGCTCTATCCCTCGCGCCTTTTGCCCCGCGGCACCAACCTGGCGCTTTACGAGCGTTGCACCGATGCCTGGGAGGAGGAATGCCTCGGCGATCTGATGCATTGGCCTGCAATCTCCCCAGAACCTGCCGTGTTGGAGATCCTCGATGCCCACGGCTGGGGCTTGGTGGGATGACCAGTCACCTTGCACCAGGAGCCTTAGCGAGCAGGCAGCGAAGAGGAGCTCAAGGATGGGAGCTTCGAGATCTGCCGCTGGGAGCGGGCGGGGATCATCGGCCCCATCCGAACCCAGCCGAAACGAACCACCTACGACCAGCCCTCAAGCGCGTCCAGATGCTCCGTGTATGGCGGCAACCGCAACCTGCCCTTCTCTATGCGCAACACCTAGTTCCCCCCTCTAATTTGCAACTGTGCAGGAGTCTGTACAGCTGTACAGATTCAGGCTGTACAAACCCATGGAGGCGCGCAAATTGGCATGGCGGCTGGCTTCCCACTGAGCCGCCAGTTTCCCAGCCCGAACGAACCCCGAGGCCCCCGCGCCCCAGCAACACCCAGCGCCACCAAGCCCCGCACGGGCTGCAGCCCCACCCCCAAGCCGCGGCTACCTTTTCGCCAGCAAGCGCCCGCAGCCAGTGAACACCGACCGCTGGTATTACCGCGTCTTCCAGAGCGCCCCCGACCTGATCCGTGAGCTGCTTCCCGGCTCAGCCGCAGCCGCCAACGCGCTGGGCCTCGACCCAGGCGCTCCCGGCGATCAGCTCTATCGCTTTGAAGCTCTTGAGATCAAGGAGCTCAGCCACCGCCTCGATGGCGTGCTCTGGCCAAGGGAAAGCACGGGCTGCGCCGAAACCGGCAGCCCGCAGTTTCCGGTGGTGCTGCTGGAGGTACAGATGCACCCGGATCCCGGTTTCCACGGGCGCCTCTCAGCCCAAAGCCTGCGCTTTGTGCAGCGTCACCCCAGGGTGGAGCACCTGGAGGTGGTGGTGATTGCGCCCCATCACCGCCTGAGACTGGGACCATCCAATCCGCCCCGGCTGCTGCAGGCAGTTTTGGAGGAGGTGCACTGGATCAGCCTGGAGGCATTGAGCCAGCAGCCGGATCTCGATCCGCTGCTGAACCTGCTCACCTTGCCGTCGAGACCCGAAAGCGAGCTGGCGGCCAGCAGTCAGCAGATCCTCGCCAGCCGCCCTGATCTGGACACGGTTGTGCTGGCTATGCTGGCTCAACGGTTTCCTTACTTCAGTGCAGAGCAAATCATGGTGATTGCCGGCATTCCCCTTGAGGAGATCCGCCACACCAGGGCGGTACAGGACTGGCTTGCTGAGGGCCGACAGGAGGGCCGCCAGGAGGGCGAAGCCAAAGGCCGCCAAGAAGGCCGCCAAGAAGGCCGCCAAGAGGGGCGCCAAGAGGGGCTCCAGGAGGGCAAAGCCCAGGAAGCCGCCAAAGTTACCCTTCGCCTCCTCAACCGCCGCTGCGGACCCTTGAGCGAAGCCACCACCGCCCAGATCCGGGCCCTACCAGTGGAGAAATTGGAAGCCCTGGCCGATGCTCTGCTCGACTTCCAGGGCCCGGCCGACCTGAGCTCCTGGCTGGCGAAGAACGGCTGATTCGCCGCTCCTGATTTACCGCGCCTAATTCGCGACGCCTGATTTGCAGCTGCGCAGGGACCGATACGACCCGTGGCCGTGGTCGCCAAGGCTGATCGGGTGCGGGTGGTTGAGGTGATCGACCTGCTCTGCGACACCCCTGCGTGCCGGCTCTAGCGCTTTGAAGCCCGGGCCGCGATACAGCTGACTTCAGCTGGGCTGGCGCTTGTCCCGCGTCAAGCCCCTTGGCCGATTGGCGTCAATCAAGTTGGCCGCTGAGGGGAACTGATCGCCCCCGGTTGTCGCCGGCGACAACCGGGGGCGATCACGCTGGAGGCGACACGAAAACTGAGCCACCTATCAGTCCGAGCCATTGCCAGCACTGGCTTCCTCTGATCGGCACCAGGCGACAACCACGTTGGCCGGTGGGCTACTGGGATCTCTGCTAAACCCTCCGCCCCAACCTCGTGCGGAGCTCCCTACCGGGGCCTGCTTCCATCGGCGCCAGGTTGTCGCCGGACGACAATCTCCCGGGCTGTTCTCCGCTTCTCTATGGCTGCTTTGGCTGTTGGCTGCCGCTGCGCCGGCTTGCCTGCGCGCGGCGGTGGCTGTCGCCGCTGATCTCGATGATGTGGCAGTGGTGCACCAGCCGGTCCACCGCCGCGACGGTCATCGAGCTGCTTGGGAAGATCTCATCCCAGGCGGTGAACGGCTGGTTGGCGGTGATCAGCACCGAACGACGCTCATAGCGGTGGCAGATCAGCTCAAACAGCACGCTGCTCTCCTGTTCATCCCGCCGTACATAGCCGATGTCATCGATCAGCAGCAGCGGGTAACGATCCAGCCGCTCCAGCGCTGCCGGGAGGTTGTACTCGGCGCGGGCTTTCTGCAGCTCCTGCACCAGGCTCGTGGCCGGGTAGAAGCGGCAGGCCTGATCCAGAGCGATCTGCGCCAGGGCGATGCCGACCGCCAGGTGGGTTTTGCCTACACCGCTGGGGCCGTAGCGCTTGCGCTTCTGCGAAGCAGTACAGCAGCACGTTCTCGCCCCGCTGCAGCCATTCGCTCTGGCGGCTCAGGGCTTCCAGCTCCTGCCATTGGGCGGCCTCAATCCGGCCGCCATGGTCGTAGTCCGCCAGGGCCTTGCTCCAGGGCAGATGGGCCGCTCGCAGAAGCCGGTGCTGGCGGGCCTGCTGGCGTTGCTCCACCTCCTGCTCGCACAGGGCATAGAGGAACTGGCTGTGGCTCCAGCCTTCCGCCTCAGCCTGCGAGGCGATGCTCTGCCAGTGGGAGCGGATCCATGCCAACCGCAGCTGTCGCAACAGGATCGGCAGGGCGGCTTGCGCCGCCTGGGGCCGCGGGATGGAGAACAAGGAGGTCGTCATAGCTCTGCAGCGTGTGTTGGCAAATGCGTTGTGGCGGGTGGGGGCGATGGGGCGGCAGCCGGAAGCGTTGCTGCAGCGCCGCCAGCGACAGCCCCTGCCGTTGATGGGCCTTCTCGAGCCAGGCCAGCACCGGCTCGTAGCCGGCCACTCGGCAGCCGACATACAGCGCCTCGACCATCAGCCGAGCGGCAGCGTCGCGATCACCGCTATTGCGCAGCTGCTGCCACAGCTGCCACCAGCGCTCATCGGGGAACAGCTCCCGCTGATAACGGCAGTGCAGCAACGCCCGGGGTTTGCGCCTGAGCGCATCGATCAGATGCTCCAGATCAATGCTCCAAGCCCGCCCATGGCGCTCGATGCCGCCATGGAGCCGCGCCAGTTCGCAGGCGATCTGCCGGCCCAGAAGCAGCTGCAGCCGGTCGTGGAAAATCCGCACCGTCAGCCGCTGGTCGATCAGCCGCGGCGGCACCGAATACACCACCCTGCGCACCTCGATCGTGCTGGTGCGCCGCACCGTGAGCTGCTCGATGTCGTAATCGGCAAAGCGAAAGCGCGGCAACGGCCGCAGCGCCGGTTTCTCCTGCTCCAGCCGGACCAGCCGCGGTCGGTTGTATTGCTCGATCACCTCAGAGAGGAAGTCCTGATACGCCGCCAGCGATTCAAAATCGCTGCTGCCACGTAGCAGCAGCGCCTGTTCGATCCGCCGTTTGAGATGGCCATGGGGACTCTCCACACGGCCGTTCTCATGCGCCACCCCCAGGTTGTTGCGGCTGTAGGCCAGGCCGTAGTGACTGCAGAGGGCGTGATAGCGGGGGGTGATGTCGGCTGAAAAACTGCCGTTGCGGTTGCGGCATGCCGCCGACAACCGGTCGGTGCGCAGTTCCGCCGGCACCCCGCCGCAGGCCGCCAGGGCGTTCTGCAGACCCTCCGAGAGGGCGACGAAACTCTCGCCGCCCTGCACCACCTGCGCGTAGCTCCAGCCGCTCCATGCCAGGCGGTAGTGGAACAGCAGATGGGGGAATGCCTCGCCAGCAATCGTCACCTCCACCCCCTTGAGTTGGGTGAAGTCACAGAAGGCGATCTCGCCTGGCTCGTAGCTCAAAGGGAAGATCACCTCTGGATCCGGGCCATGCAACGCCTTCCACTCCCGCACCCGCCTTTGCAAGGTCCGTTGCAGAGGAATCCAGTCGACATGGGGCTTCTGCCGCTGCAGGTGTTCCAGCAGAGTGATCGGTGTCAACGCTGGCGCACGTTGCAACAGCGGCACCAGCTCCTCCTCCCAGACACCCTCCAGCGGATCGGGCCGGGTGCGTCCACGGAGCTGGTTCGCCCTGGGCTGCAGCTGGTTCCTCTCAATCCGGCGGGCGCTGCGCACTGAGATGCCAGCCGCTGCGGCAGCAGCCTCCTGGCTGCTGCCACCTCGTCGTTTCGTCATGTACAGGTTGCGTTGGTGACTGGTAAGTGGTGCCGGCATCCCCTGGTCCCTGCGCATCGGCACCAGGCTCTCCAGCACTCACCCCACCGGCCAACGAGCTTGTCGCCGACCGGCCAACTTCATTGTCGGCGGACAGGCGCTCACCTGCCGGTTGATGGCAGCAGTCGTTCTCGCTCGTGGGGCTATGGGCCGAGGGGCCATGGCCAACCGAAGCAAAAATCTGCACTGCTTGCTGCACCTATGGCGGGCTGCTGCGGCGCAGGGGGTTTCGGCCACGTTCAGGATTCGGTACAGCCGAACAGAATCAAGGAGCGCTCCATAGTGGGAGCCGACAAACCACACAAGCAGATCGACACGCTCCTAGGCAGCGAACAACTGGTGACCTTCGACCAGAAGGCCGCGCGGCTTCTAGCTGCAGCCGGTGAGCCTGTGATTCTTCTTTGAGTGCATCAGAAGGACTACCCCCTGAGCCTCCAGGCGCACCAGAGCGAACCCCAAGCCGCGGCTACCTTTTCGCAAGCAAGCGCCCGCAGCCAGTTAACACCGTCTGCATGTATTACCGCATCTTCCAAGGTGCCCCCGACCTGATCCGCGAGCTGCTGCCGGGCTCAGCCGCCGCCGCCAATGCGCTGGGCCTCGACCCAGCCGCTGCCGCTGGAGCAGCTGGAAGCCCTGGCGGCCTGGCTGGCGGGGAACAGCTGATTCGCCACTTCCAACTCACCACGCCTGATTTGCAGCTGCGCAGGAACCGGTACGTCCTGTGGCCGTGGTCGCCAAGGCTGATTGGGTGCGCGCGGTTGGACCATCGACCTGCTCAGCGAGACCCCTGCTGCCGGCTCTGCCCTCGAGGGTGAATTCGAAGCAATGGCAGCGCAGCGAACTGGTGACCCTGGTGGTGCGCATTGGTCATCGCCGCGAGATTTATTGCTGGCCTGTCACCACACCGCCGGTCGCTGCTCCTGAAACACCGCGTTGTTCAGATCGGCAGCCGTACTTGATCGGGGGGGGGGATGAGCCGAGGCAGCCTTGGCCAAGCAAAG
This sequence comes from Cyanobium sp. NIVA-CYA 375, assembly GCF_056108345.1. NCBI lineage: Bacteria > Bacillati > Cyanobacteriota > Cyanophyceae > Synechococcales > Prochlorococcaceae > Cyanobium > Cyanobium sp. NIVA-CYA 375. The sequence continues at coordinate 19,879 of NZ_JBSYHW010000050.1, forward strand.
CAACGACACTGCACGACCTTCTGGCTTTCGGGCGGCACCAATAGGAGGTTTACGTCGGCCCCAACCCAGCTCGGTGCGGCCATGGCGAGCTGCTGAGGAGCGGAAGGAGTCTGAACTTGGGGCCCGGGCAACGATTCGCGAAGCTAGAAGGGGGCTTTACAGCCTTGGTGCTTCTGATACAGCGCCGGGGCCGGGGTGCAGGAGTGGCTCGCGGGGAGAAAAAGTGGCCAGTAATATAAATTCACCGCCTGGTAAACCTAAAACCAGTGTCGCAACTCCTGATTTACCAATATTAAGGGTTCACGAGGTGGTGCACGGAATTGAG
>NZ_JBSYHW010000051.1:0-19934 GCF_056108345.1 Cyanobium sp. NIVA-CYA 375
AAAAAAGTGGGCTGACTTGCGCCTGCCTCGCTTTCAGTCCCTGGCTTTTCCATTTGCTGAATTAAAGGCGAAGAGAAATTCTTTGCTAATTATCGCTGCGGGATCCGCGATCCTTGCCGCAACAATTATTGCTGGAGTCCAAACGCGTGGAAATCGGCAGATTGCACCTAGTCCGAAGCCGGTAGGCTCAGCGAAGCAAGCTGATGCTCTACTCTCCAGAGCTAGCTTGAAGCTTCAGGCCAGTGGAGGCGAGAGCTGGGTATTGGTCGAAGATCTCGATGGAGGCATGATTCTTGATGCGATCCTAGAGCCTGGCCAGAGCAAGCTTCTGTCGATTAAAAGTGGGCTTCGGGTTCGTTCGGGGCGGCCTGATCTCCTCATGATTGAAGTCGATAAGACAGGCTCGAAGCCGCTAGGTAGGGTTACTGATATGCGCTGGTTTTACTTTCGTCCATAGATTTTTGTTTGGGCTTTCGCTCGGACTAAAAGCCCATGGGCAACAATGCTTTTGCTGCAATCGGCACTAAAAACTGGAGTGCACTTAATGCGCCACTGAGAGCTTTGCTGCCTGCCCCGTTGCCTTTTGTGGTTTCATTCTCGCTGGAGGCCACTACTTTTTCTGCAGCCTGCTTTAACTGCGTTGCTAGTTCATTTTCACCCCCTTGGCTATAGAGGCTGGCGGCGTAGTTGAAATCACTAGCTGCCAGCTCAGTTTTGCCCTGTTCGCTGCGACAAATTCCCCTTGCTACCCAGCTAATCGCAGCGCTGGGGTCCTTGCGGATCGCTTCTCCGAAGAACTGTTCAGCCTCTGGATAGCGGCCCTGCTGAGCCGCCTCAGCCCCAGCGTTGTGTAATTCGCCATAGCTCAATTGTATGGATTCGATGCCTGTGGCTCGCTGCCAGTGACTGCGCGATAGGGCGCCTGGATCGAGCAGTGCTCCGCTTAGGTCGGCCTGGCGCAGGTCGGTGCCCTCCAGTCGGGCACCACGTAGATCGGCCCCCCGTAGGGAGGCCCCGGTGAGGCTTGTAAAGCTGAGGTTGGCGCCGCTCAGTTGGGCTCCATCAAGCCGCGCTTGACCCAGATTCGCCCGTTGCAGCTGTGCCTGGCGTAAGTCGGCATCGCGTAGATCCGCATGGACCAGATCCGCATCTTGAAGTTTGCAACTCCTGCAGTTTTTACTTTCAAGCAGTCGAACCAGGTCGGCTGAGCCTGCCATAGCAGCAGGAAGTGCAATCCAGGCGCCGCTCGTAGCTAGCAGGCTGCAGGCGCCAAGTAGAAATATTTTATTCAGATGAGCGGCGCTGAACTGCAAGGCACATCCCACCATTTCCACGTTTATAGCGTGCTTTTGGTGGCTTTATTAATGGTTCGCAGTGCTGTTCGCCAGGCGTCCCACTGCTGCAATCGCTCTTGCTTGCCCAAGGCGGCGTAGCGCAGCAGGTTGTGGCACCTTGCCAGCTCCTGGAGGTTTGCAGCGCTGGCTGGCAGCAGTTGACTTGCCCGATTGCAGAGTTGCTCGAAGCTTTCACCCGGCTCCACTTCAACGCCCTCCCTTTTCAGCTGTTGCACCACTGCACGCAGCTCACGACTTAGTTGGTCTGACTTAGCCGGCTGCTGCAGCCATTGCAGCCAGGCCAGGGCCAGAGCCAGCAAGCCGGCCACAGCCCCAAGCACCACGGCACCCAGCCATTGGCGTTGCTCGCCAAAAAGCCGTTGCAGCAATGCCTCCTGGCCGGCCTGATCGAAGCCCAGCCACCAGCGGCTCCAGGCCAGGTCCAGGCCCCACCACTGCCACTGCAGCCATTGCAGCCAGGAGCTGATGGGGTTGCTGGAGCCGCCTGGTGCGCTGCTACCTGTGCGGCTATTGGCGCTGCCCGCTACCCAAGTGCTTGGGTCGATGCGTTGCCAGCCCCGGTCCGGCAGCCACACCTCGCTCCAGGCGTGGGCATCGCTGTGCCGCAGGTCCAGGTAAGGCCCTCCGCTCAGCGGCCGCACCCAGGTCCCGCCTAGGTAGCCGCTCACTACCCGGGCAGGCACCCCTGCAGCGCGCATCAGGGCCGTGAAGGCGCTGGCGTAGTGGCCGCAGAAGCCTTCGCGCCTTTCAAACAGAAATACATCCAGGCCCCGCTGGGTACCAGGAGTGCGGCTGTAGCGGAAATCCTGCTGCGTAAACCATTGCTTGGCAGCGGCCAGCCGTTGCTCGGGCGTGGCCAGATCTCGCCAGCTGGCCCCAAGCGCCTCCAGTTGGGGATTGCTGCCGGCGGGCAGCTCCAGATCCGCCGGGCTGGGCTGCCGTTGTTGCCACGCCTGGGGGCTGCCCGTGTCTCTCACCAAATAGGCCTGGCGCTCCCGACTGGCTTGGGCTTGGCGGGGTTGCAGTTCGCCGCTGCGATTCACCCGCAACTGGTTGGGGTTGGCCCGGCCGCTGCCATCCCAGGGCAAGGCATTCACCGGGCTGGGTTCCACCAGCCACACCTGGCTGCTGGTGTTGCTCTCTGGATTGCTTGCGGCTGCGCTTGGCTCGGCTCGGCGGTTGCTTGACAGCTCGCGCTGCTTCCAGCGCTGCCCGTCGAATTGCTCGTGCACGATCACGCGCCAATAGCGCGCAGCCGGCTTGGGGGGGCTGCCGCTGCTGAAGCTCACCCGCGCGGCGGGGCCCGCGGCATCGGCGAGGCGGGCGATACTGCCTGGATCGAGTTCGCTGTTCAAGCCGGTTACGGCGCTGGCGCCAGCACCCCGCAGGTTTGGCGTTTGCCAAATCGGCTCGATGCGCGGCACCAGCAGAAACAGCACCAGGGCCACCGGCAGGGCCGCCAGCAGCACCGCCAGGCTGCGGCGCAACACCGCGCGCCAGCTCAGGCCGCTCCCCACCTCCAGGGCCAGCAGCCCCGCCAGGCCCAGAGCTGTGGCCAGCAGTTGCAGCAGGCTGGGCAGCAGCTCCCCTTGCTGGGCACCCTGCACACCGCCGCCTATCAAGGTGAGCAAGCTCACCAGTCGCCGCTCAGGCAGACTGCGAGCCTCGGCCAGCTTCAGGCCAGCCAGCAGCAGCAGCCCCGCCGACAGCCAGCTGAGCGCTGAGCTGAAATCCAGCCCCACCAACCCCGCCGCCAGGGCCCCTAGCCCCAAGATCTGCAGCCAGCGGGCGCTACCACTCATGGTGCAGGGCTAGGTGCGAGGGCGAGGGCCAGTAGGCAGCGGTCGCGGTGTTCGGGGCCCGTGCTTGGGGCCAGTTGCATGCCGCCCAATGCCAGGCCGTAGGCCTCGCCCGCCTTGCTGCGGCGCCAGATTTCGGCGCTGAGGTGCTCCAGGGCCCGCTCCGGCGGCAGGCCCGGCGCTGGCGCCAGCAGCCCCACCGCAGGGGTGGCAGTGGCGAAAGTTTTGGTTTGGCGGCCCCGGCCCTGGGCTAGGGATTTCCAGGCCACTCGGGCTAGGCCGTCCTGCGGGCGGTGGGGGCGCAGGTCGTCCCAGTCGTCGCTGCCTGCCGCTAACCGGCTAGCGGAGCTTTTGGCCACCGGCCCCGGCCGCCGGGCTGGATAGATGGGCTGGGGCCGTGGCGGTTCCCACAGCGTCCAGCACACAAAAAGTCCGAGGGGTGCGGTGGTTTGCAGCCGCAGTCGCCCCGGGGTTTGCAGCCCCCGCCGCCCCGCGCGCCAAGGCACCGAGAGCACCGATTCGCCAGCTGCCAGCGGCTGGGGTGTGGCCGCGCTGCCGGCCAGCCCCAGCTGGATCGCATCGCGCTGGCTGCGGCTGCGGCAGAGCAGCGGATAGGCGACCATTTCGCCGGCGAAGCCACCGCTGGGGGCCAGGGCTTCAAGTTCGAGGCCTTGCAGGTTGAACTGGGTGAGGTGTAGGGCCAGCAGCCACAGCCCCAGCATCAAGAAGCTGAGCAGCAGGGGGCCATTGCGCTGGCTCTGGATCGCCACGAGCAGCAGCAGGCCGCTGCCCGCCAGCCAGAGCAAGCCGAAGCGGGTCGGCAGGATGTAGAGGTTGCGCAGCCCCAGCCTTAGCCGCTCGCCTCGATGGGGTTTGATCAGTTGCTGGGCCTTAGCGAAGTCCATCCACCCCCGCCAGCAGCGTCGCCGCATCGCCAGCCAGCCTGTGTTCAGCCACCGCTGGCAGCACCGCCTGCACGTCGGCGGGGGTGACGTGGTCCCGCCCTTCCAGCAGCGACCAGGCCCGAGCGGCGGCCACGAGCCCCTGGCAGGCCCGCGGTGACAGCCCGGTGCCGGCTTGGTCTGCTCGCCGGCTGAAAGCGGCTAGGTCGAGTACGTAGTCGAGCAGGGCGCTGGAGCAGTGCTGGGCGGCGGCTCGCCGCTGCAGCTCCAGCAGGCCGGCGCCATCTAGCAAGGGCTCCAGGCTGGCTGGCGGCAGCGCCTGGCCGCTGAGCAGATTGCGCTCGGCCCGTCGATCCGGATAACCCAGGCTCAGCCGCATCAAGAAGCGATCCAGCTGGGATTCCGGTAGGGGTGCAGTGCCCACTTGGTCGAGACCGTTCTGGGTGGCGATCACCAGGAAGGGCTCGGGCAGCGGGTGACTCACCCCATCAACGCTTACCCGGCCGGCCGCCATCGCCTCCAGCAGGGCGCTCTGGGTGCGGGGGCTGGCGCGGTTGATCTCATCGGCCAGCAGCACCTGGCTGAATAGGGGACCGGGCTGGAAGTGGAAGCTGGCACTGCTGGCAGCAAAAACGTTGATGCCCGTTAGATCAGCTGGCAGCAGGTCGCTGGTGAAGCTCACCCGCTTGAACTCGAGGCCGAACACGCGGGCGAGGGCCTCGGCCAGGGTGGTTTTGCCCATACCGGGCAGGTCTTCGATCAGCAGATGGCCGCGGGCCAGCAGGCAGGCAAGGGCCAGCCGCACCGCCTGCTCCTTGCCCAGCAACACCTGGCCGATGGCGCTGATCAGCGGTTGCAGCCTGGGGCTGGACAAAGGGGCTTAGGCGAAGATGCCGATTGTGGCGGCGCCGCCTCCTAAATTGTTTTGATGCCGATGGGGTCGCTTCAGCGCCATGGCGGCAATCAAGCCGCTACCGCCGCCCGGCTCGGTTGCCGGCCCTCCCAGTTGCTTGATGCCAGCGCCTCGCTGGTTCCTTTTGGGCCGCCTTGGTTTGTGCGGCGCTCCTTGCTAGGGGCCGGGCTGAGCGCGCCCCTACGGGCCTATCCCGACCGCTCCTATGCAGGTTTGCGTCGCGGCCTGGCCCGGCTCCATGGCCTGGAATCCGACTGGCTGTTGCCGGGTAACGGCGCAGCGGAGCTGTTCACCTGGGCGGGCCGGGATGCGGCGGCCACCGGGTTGAGTGTGTTGCCCCAGCCGGGCTTTGCCGATTACCCGCGGGCCCTGGTCTGCTGGGGTGGTGCTTGGTACTTACAGCCTCTGCCGCTGCAATTCTCTGGATCCGGGGCTGGGGTGGCTCAGGCCTACCCGGCCCCGCCGGCTGGCGAGGTGCTTTGGCTCACCAATCCCCACAACCCCACCGGAGCGCTCTGGACGCGCGCCTCCCTGGAGCCCCTGCTGCAGCGTTTTGCCCTGGTGATCGCCGATGAGGCTTTCCTGCCGCTGGTGCCCGGTGGCGAGGCCCAGAGCCTGATCCCGCTGCTGCCTATGCACCCAAACCTAGTAGTGATCCGCAGCCTCACTAAGCTTTATGGCATAGCTGGCCTGCGCCTTGGTTATGCCCTTGGCCACCCCGAGCGCCTGGCCCGCTGGGCCTCCTGGCGCGATCCCTGGCCGGTGAATGGCCTGGCTGCCGCCGTGGGGGAGCGGCTGCTGGCTAATCCGGCGGCCTACCGGCGCTGGTGCGGCAGGGTGCAGCGCTGGACCGGCCGCGAGGGTGCCTGGCTGCAGCGTCAGCTAGCCCAGCTGCCCGGCATTACGCCCCTGCCATCAGCTGCAAACTTCCTGCTGATTCGCGCTGAGCATTCGCTAGTGCCGTTGCGCCAAGCCCTGGAGCAGCGCCATCACATCCTGTTGCGCGATTGCCGCTCTTTCGAGGGGCTGGGGGAAAACTGGCTGCGGCTTGGCTATCAGAGCCACCACCACAATCGCCGCATCCTGAGGGCTTTGAGGCAGGAATTGGGGCGCTAGCGTTGCTTGCATTGCATTCATTTCGATGGCGACGCTGACGGTTCGCAACCTTGATGAGGCCACCAAAGCGCAGTTGCGTCTCCAGGCGGCGCGCCACGGTCGTTCGATGGAGGAAGAAGTGCGCACGATTTTGCGAGAGGCCCTGTCTTGGGGAGCCGTTAAGCGTGATGGTCCTGGCCTGGGCCAGCGGATCCATGCCCATTTCGCCTCGCTTGGTGGCGTTGAGCTTGAGCTCCCCGCTCGCCGCTCCCAGCCCAGGCCGGCGGAGTTTGGGGAGGGGCTGGAGTGATCGTGTTCGATACCAACGTGATCTCCGAGCTGATGCGTCCCCAGCCGTATCACCAGGTGCTGGCCTGGGTGGATGGATTGGATCCGGCCCGAGTGGCGATCACGGCCATGAATGAAGCGGAGATCCTGCATGGCATCGCCCGGCTTCCAGATGGGCGGCGCAAGCGGAGCCTCCAGCAGAGCTGGGACGCACTCGTGCCTGCAGTCTTTGCGGGCAGGGTTTGGCCCTTCTGCAGTGAAGCGGCCCATTGGTACGCCGATCTATTGAGCGCCCGTGAAAGGTTGGCGCGGCCCATGGCTACGGCGGATGCGGTGATTGCGGCCATAGCCCTAGCCCATGGCGCTCAGCTCGCCACTCGGGATGTGGCTGACTTTGCCGACTTGGGTTTGGATTTGATCAACCCTTGGGAATGCTGAGCATCGCCGCCACCCGCTGATCGGCATCGCGCACCGCCAGCTCGCCCATGGCTGTAGCCATGCCTGTGAGGGGATCACAAGCAGCTGCTGCCCCCCGCAGGCGCGGGCCCAGCAGCCGCCAGAGGCTGCGCTCGAGGGCCGGCTCGCTGGGGCCGTGCTGCCACACGATCACGGCCGCCCCAAGTTCGGCCGCGGCGGCGGCGTTGACGTCCTGGTGGTGGTCGGCGGCGGCGGGGTAGGGCACCAGCACCGCCGGGGTGCCGCACACTGCCAGCTCGCTGAGGGCGCCGGCGCCGCTACGGCTGATCGCCAGGGCGGCGTGCTGCAGCAGGCCGGGAATCTCGTCGCTGAAGGGAAGCTCCACCACCCCTGCCGGCAGGGGCTGGCATGCCTCGGGGTCGTTGCTGCCGGTGAGGTGCACCACCCGCACGCCAGCGGCCGTGAGCTTGGGCAGCAGGGGGCGCACCATCTGGTTGAGACCCACGGCTCCCTGGCTACCCCCCATCACCAGCAGCAGGGGCCCGGAGCCTCGGGGTGCCCAGTCGGGCAGGGGGGCGGGCTCCAGAAAGGTTTGCCGCACCGGCGTTCCCGTCACCACGGGGCGGCAGCGGGGCAGGCGGGCCGCGGCCTGGGGCAGTCCTACCGCCACCTGGCTGCAGAGCCGGCCTAGCAGGCGCGTCACCTTGCCGGGCACGGCGTTGCTCTCATGCAGCACCACCGGCACGCCGCACCAGCGGGCCGCCAGGATTGCCGGCGCCGCGATGTAGCCGCCGCTGGTGAACACCGCTGTGATGCGTTCGCGCTTGATCAGCCGCCGCACCGACCGAATGGCCTGCAGGAGTTGCAGCAGGTTGAGCAGCTTGCGCAGGCCCCGGCCTTGCAGCCCCCCGGCCCGCACCGTGTGCAGCGGATAGCGGCTCGGCACCAGCTGGCGTTCCAGCCGGTCTGGCACCCCCAGCCAAGACACGCTCCAATCGGCCGGCATGGCATCGGCTACGGCTAAGGCGGGGAAAAGGTGGCCACCGGTGCCGCTGGCAGCAATGAGGAGCCTGGGCATGGGTGCTGGGGCTGAAGCGCGCCTAACTTAAAAGCGGTTTCCGCCCTTGCGATGCCGTCTGAGCTGATGTCGCCTCTCCAGCCCCCGAGTTCAGGCTTGGTCGGTCGAAAAATATGGAATTTGGCGATGGCGGCCCTGCTGGCCAGCGCGCCTTCTCTAGCTGCCGCTGCGGTGCCCACCTCAGCTCAGCTGCAGGCTCTGGAGGCAGCCCTTAACGGCACCGGTGAGCTATCGGCCGTGCTGGAGAGCGGTCCGGGCCTCGATCTGACCCTGGTGGAGTTGCGGCGCCGCAGCCTGAAGCAGCAGTTTCCCGATGCCCGCTGGCAGCTCAGCACGGGCAAGCCCCTGCGCGATGGCCGCAGCACCGTGCAGTTGCAGCTCTCCGGCAGCCGTCAGGAGGGCCCCACCCGCTACCGGCTCGAAGCCCAGCAGCAGCTGGTTCTTGGCAGCAGCGGTGGCCGCATCAACGCCCAGGCCGTGATTCGCGAGCAGAGCTTGTTGCGTAGCGGTGAGGCCGAACTTCCCGTGAGCCTGTTGATTCCGGATGCGGTGCTCACGGGCCAGCGCTACGACGTGGATGTGCTTTTCGACGAACCTTTGGAAGGCGCCGTGGCTGCCGGGGGTCTGGTGGCCCTCACCGGCCAGCAGGTGAATGCTCTTGAGAGTCCCGAGCTGCAGCTGGGAGCCCTGGGCGGGGGCGGCCTGTTCAAGTCAGTGCAGGCACCCTTCACTCCCGGCGCCCAAACCTGGGCGATCCTGCTGGTGCACCCCAAAGGCATTGTTAGCGCCACCAAGCGGGTGCTGGTGGTGGCTGATAAGGCCCAGCTGAGTCCATGAGTACAAACCAGCGCCAACAAAAAAAGGGGGCCTAAGCCCCCTGTCGCGGTCAGCCTGGATCAGGCCCCATCCAGATCAGGCTTCATCTAGGGCTGCCACGCCGGGCAGCACCTTGCCTTCCAGCAGCTCCAGGCTGGCGCCACCGCCGGTGGAGATGTGGGACATCTTCTCGGCCACACCGACTTTCTCCACGGCAGCCACGGAGTCGCCGCCGCCGATGATCGTGCAGCAGCCCTTGCCGCTCAGGTCGGCCAGGGTGTGGGCGATGCCGTTGGTGCCGGCGGCAAACTTGTCGAACTCGAACACGCCCATGGGGCCGTTCCAGATCACGGTTTTGCAGTCGGCCAGGGCCTCCTGGAAGGCCTTGAGCGAGTCGGGGCCGATGTCCAGGCCCATCCAGCCATCGGGGATGGCGTCGATCGACACGGTCTGGTTGTTGGCGTCGGGGGCGAAGTTGTCGGCCAGCACCACATCGGTAGGCAGCAGTAGCTGCACGCCCTTGGCGGCCGCCTTGGCTTCGAGCTCTTTGGCTAGCTCAAGCTTGTCCTCTTCCACCAGGCTCTTGCCCACCGCCAGGCCGCGGGCTTTGTAGAAGGTGAAGATCATGCCGCCGCCGATCAGCACCTTGTCGCACTTGTCGATCAGGGCCTCGAGCACGCCGATTTTGGAGCTCACCTTGGAGCCGCCCACGATCGCCGCCAGGGGACGCTTGGGCTCGTCGATGGCGCCTTGCAGATACTGCAGCTCTTTCTCCATCAGGTAGCCGGCCACGCTGGGGCTCAGCGCCTTGGTGACGCCTTCGGTGGAGGCATGGGCCCGGTGGGCGGCGCCGAAGGCGTCGTTCACATAAATATCGGCAAGGGCTGCCAGCTGGGCGGCGAAACCGGCATCGTTCTTCTCTTCTTCGGCGAAGAAGCGCACGTTTTCGAGCAGCACTACATCGCCTGCGGCCATGGCTGCCACCTTGGCTTCAGCGTCGGGGCCGATGCAGCTGTCGGTTTTCACCACGGGCTTGCTGAGCAGCTCACTGAGGCGGGCAGCCACGGGGGTGAGGCGCATGGCTTCGTTCACCTGGCCCTTGGGACGGCCGAAGTGGGCCGCCAGGATCACCTTGGCGCCCTTGCTGCTCAGGTCATTGATGGTGGGCAGGGCGGCCCGGATGCGGGTGTCGTCGGTGATGGCACCGGCGTCATCTAGCGGTACGTTGAAGTCGACCCGCACCAGCACGCGCTTGCCGCGGAGCTCATCGGCCGAAAGGCTGGCCAGGGATCGCTTCGCCATGGGTTATGGAATAACTGAATTGCCGGGGGAGATTAGCCCCCGCGCCCCCCGGCCCGCCCAGGCTTCGGATTCCCCCCTGCCAACTGCCCTGGCCGGACGACGGTGGGACCCCCAGACTGAAGCCACGGGCTTGCAATTGCCCAGCTGAATTTCGCCTCATGTTTGACACCGTTCTCTTTCCCATCGACCAGAGCCGCCAGGCGATGGAAACGGCTGCGGTGGCCTTGAAATTGGCCCAGCAGCACGCCAGCAAGCTGGTGTTGCTGTCGGTAGTGGAGCCCGACCAGGACGACCCAGCGGCGGTTGCTGCCTTGTTGCAGCAGGCCCGCGCCCGCTTTGAAGAGGCTGGCGTCAGCTGCCAGGTGATCGAGCGGGAGGGCAAGCCTGCCTTCGTGATCGGCGACGTGGCAGATGAGATCAACGCCGACGTGATCGTGATGGGCACCCGTGGCATTGCGATTGAGAGCGATCAGCAGAGCACCGCCGCCCGGGTGATCCAGCTGGCTCCCTGTCCGGTGTTGGTGGTGCCCTGATGCCGCAGACGCTTCCGCTCAGCGTCAACGCTCCCGCGATTCAGTGGTACCCAGGCCACATCGCCAAGGCGGAGAAAGCTCTCAGCGCCAATCTGGCCAAGGTGGACTTGGTGATCGAGGTGCGCGATGCCCGCATACCCATGGCCACCTCCCACCCGCGGCTGCAGCGCTGGATCGGCAATAAGCAACACCTGCTGGTGCTCAACCGGGTCGACATGATCCCAGCGCCGGTGCGCCTGGCCTGGACCGCCTGGTTCCGCGCCCAGGAGCAGACCTGTTGGTGGTGTGATGCCAAGGCAGGCACCGGCGTTAAGCAGCTGCAGCAGGCGGCGATCCGGGCCGGCATAGCCCTCAATGTTCGCCGGGCTGGGCGGGGCATGAAGCCACGGCCGGTGCGGGCGTTGATGCTGGGCTTCCCCAATGTGGGTAAATCGGCCCTGATCAACCGGCTGGTGCGCCAGAAAGTCGTAGACAGCGCCCGCCGTGCCGGCGTGACCCGCACCCTGCGCTGGGTGCGGCTCGGCCAGGACCTCGACCTGCTCGACGCCCCCGGCGTGCTGCCGCCCCGCCTCGACGACCAGCAGGCAGCCCTGCGCCTAGCCCTCTGCGACGACATTGGCCAGGCGGCCTACGACAACGAGGCCGCCGCCCGGGCCTTCCTGCAGCTGCTCACCCTGCTGGAAGCCGAGCCAGCTGCTGGCGTGCCGCCTGGGCTGGTGGGCAAGCGCTACGGCATCCCCCTGGGCGTGCTGCCCGGCGGCGGCCCGGATGTGGAGGGCTGGCTGGTGACCGCTGCGGAGCGCCACACCAGCGGTGACAGCCTGCGCATGGCCACCAAGCTGCTCGATGATTTTCGCTGTGCTCGCTTGGGTGCCATTGCGCTTGAGCTTCCGGTTCTGACGTCGCCATGAGCGAATTTGGCGAGGGCGAAGGCGAGCTGCTGACGCTCACCTATCCCAAGCCCCTGCCGATGCGGCTGGATCGCTGGCTGGTGGCCCAGCGGCCGGAGCAGAGCCGCGCCCGGATCCAAAAGTTCATCGAGGCGGGCTACGTGCGGGTGAATGGCGTCACCGGCCGGGCCAAGACGCCGCTGCGCCCAGAGGACGTGGTGGAGCTGTGGATGCCGCCGCCCGAGCCCCTTCCCTACCTGGTGGCCCAGGCGATGCCCCTGGATGTGCTCTTTGAAGACGCCCACCTGATCGTGCTCAACAAGCCCGCCGGGCTCACGGTGCACCCGGCGCCCGGCAATAAGGACGGCACCTTGGTGAATGGCCTGTTGCACCACTGCCCAGATTTGCCCGGCATCGGTGGCGAGCTGCGGCCTGGCATCGTGCACCGGCTCGATAAGGACACCACGGGCTGCATCGTCGTGGCCAAGAGCCAGGAGGCCCTGGTGAAGCTGCAGGTGCAGATCCAGAAGCGCATCGCTTCTCGCCAGTACCTGGCGGTGGTGCACGGCCAGCCCGCTGGCGACTCCGGCACGATCGTTGGGGCGATCGGCCGCCATCCCGTCGACCGCAAGAAATATGCGGTGGTCCACGACGACTCCGGGCGCCATGCCTGCACCCACTGGCGCCTGGTAGAGCGCCTGGGGGACTACGCCCTGCTGCGCTTCAAGCTCGACACCGGCCGCACCCACCAGATCCGGGTGCACTGCGCCCACATCGGTCACCCGATCGTGGGCGACCCCACCTACTCCCGCTGCCGCAAGCTGCCGCTTGAGCTGCCTGGCCAGGCCTTACACGCCGTGCAGTTGGGGCTCGATCATCCGATCACCCAGCAGCGCCTGGTGTGCGAAGCGCCGCTGCCGGAGGCGTTCGAGCGCTTGCTGGCGGTGCTCAGGCGGCGCTAGGCAGGTTCAGGCAGCTCTGGGCAGTCGCGGGCAGGCTTCCACCAGGGTTCGGGTGATGGCGGCCTGGGGATCGCTCAGCAGCCGGGAGCCGGGGCCCTCCTCCACGATCTTTCCCCCCTCCAGCACCAGCACCCGGTGGCAGAAGCCACTGGCCACCGACAGGTCGTGGGTGACAAACAGCATCCCCAGCCCCAGGCGCTCCTGTAGCTCCCGCAGCAGGGCCAGCACCTCTGCCTGCACCTCGGCATCCAGCATGCTGACGCTCTCATCGCAGAGCAGCACCTGGGGCTCCAGGATCAGGGCGCGGGCAATTGCCACCCGTTGCTGCTGACCGCCGGAGAGCGTGCGGGGCAGGCGGTTTTCAAAGGCTTCCGGGGGGGTGAGCCCCACCGCTGTGAGTAGTTCGCGGGCGCGCTGACGGGCCTGGGCGCGGTGGGCCAGGCCGTGGATCAGCAGGGGATCGGCAATCGCCTCACCCACCACCATCTGGGGGTTGAGGCAGGCCAGCGGGTCTTGAAACACCATCTGAATGCCACGCCTGGCCTGGCGCAGGGCTCGGCCCCGCAGGCTGAGCAGGCTTGTGCCTTGCAGCCGCACCGTGCCGCCCCGCACCGGCGCCAGCCCCATCAGGGCGCGGCAGAGGGTGCTCTTGCCGCAGCCGGAGGCTCCCACCAGGCCGATGGTTTCGCCCTGCTGCAGCCGCAGGCTGACGCCATCCACCGCCTTGAGCCAGCGGGCTTGCCAGGGCAGGGATGGCAGTGGATGCCAGCTGCGCAGCTGCTCGATTTCCAGCAGCAGCGGCGCTGGTGGCGGCGGCAAACTTTCGGCGCCCTCCCGTTCCCGCGCCTTGGCCACCAGCCGTTGGGCCAGGGCTGAGGCGGGGGCCAGCAGCAACTGGCGGGCTGGCGCCTGTTCCACCAGGTGTCCCTGATCCAGCACGGCGATCTGGTCGCACCAGCGACCCGCCATGGCCAGGTCGTGGCTGATCAGCAATAGGGCGCTGCCCGCTTCGTGGCAGAGGTTGCTGAGCTCCGCCATCACCTGGCCGGCCACGGCCACATCCAGGCTGGTGGTGGGTTCGTCGGCGATCACCAGCGGCGGCTCCAGGGCCATCGCCAGGGCGATTGCCAAGCGCTGGCGCATGCCGCCACTGAATTCATGGGGATAGCTGCCGTAGCGCTCCGGGCCGATGCCCACCCGGATCAGAAGGGTTTCCGCCCGTTGCCGCACCTGGCGCCGCTGCCAGCGGGGCCGGTGGGCCGCCAGGGTGTCGGCCAGGTGATCGCCGATCGTCAGCAGCGGGTTGAGCCGGGTCATCGGGTCCTGAAACACCAGCCCCACCGCTTCACCGCGCAGTTGGCGCAGGGCCGGCCGGGCCAGTTGGCTGGGGTTCTGCCCCGCCAGCAGCAGGGAGCCGCTGCATTGGCTGCCGGGGGGCAGCAGCTGCAGCACAGCTCGGGCCACGGTGCTCTTGCCGCAGCCGGAAGGGCCGACCAAGGCCAGGCGTTCGCCAGTGGCCAGGCTCAGGTTTAGGCCGTCGAGAGTGGGGCGCTCCGCTCCTGGATAGCGCACCACCAGGTTCTCAATTGCGAGCACGGGGCTGGTCATGGCCACCAGCTTGGCCCCACATGCATACGATGGGACGAACCCGCAGGCTGAAATGCTCAGGGCGGCTTCAAATCTGGATGCAACGGTCGTAGCCACTCGAGTGGCGGCCGCACCAGGTTTGTTGCGCAAGCCGATTCGTGCCCCCGCCGACTACGGCATCCCCCTGCCCGAGTGGTTGCAGCGCTGCATCGAGCATGTGCCGCCTGGGCAGGGGGTGAGCTGTCCCACCGATGCCGAGGCCCTGCTGGCCTCCGCTTTCGACTTTGCTTACCAGCTGCACGAGGGCCAGTTCCGGGCCAGTGGTGAGCCTTACATCATTCATCCGGTCGCAGTTGCCGACCTACTGCGCGATATCGGTGCCAGCGCTGGCGTAATCGCCGCTGGCTTTCTTCACGACGTTGTCGAGGACACCGAGGTCACCGCTGAGGAGATCGAACAACACTTCGGGGGCGAGGTGCGGGCGCTGGTGGAGGGGGTTACCAAGCTCGGCGGTATTCACTTCACCAACCACACCGAAGCCCAGGCAGAAAACCTGCGCCGCATGTTTCTGGCCATGGCCAGCGATATCCGGGTGGTGCTGGTCAAGCTGGCCGATCGGCTGCACAACATGCGCACCATCGCGGCGCTCAAGCCCGAAAAACAGTTGCGGATTGCCCGGGAAACCCGCGAGATCTATGCGCCCCTGGCCAATCGGCTCGGCATTGGCCGGCTCAAGTGGGAGCTGGAAGATCTGGCCTTCAAGATCCTTGAGCCCGAGTCCTTCCGGGATGTGCAGCAGCAGGTCTCCATCAAGCGCAGCGAGCGTGAGGAGCGATTGGCGGTCACGGTGCAATTGCTGCGTGACCGGCTGGCTGCCGTGGGCTTGACCAACTGTGAGGTGAGCGGCCGGCCCAAGCACCTCTATGGCATCTGGAGCAAGATGCAGCGCCAGCAAAAGGCTTTCCACGAGATCTACGACGTGGCCGCCCTGCGGATTCTTTGCCCCAACTTCGAGAGTTGTTATCGGGCTCTAGCGGTGGTGCACGACACCTTCCGGCCGATCCCCGGGCGCTTCAAGGATTACATCGGCCTGCCCAAGCCCAACGGCTACCAATCCCTGCATACGGCGGTGATTGGTCGTCACCGGCCGATCGAGGTGCAGATTCGCACCACCGACATGCATCAGGTGGCCGAATACGGCATTGCTGCCCACTGGAAATACAAGGAGGGCGGCTCTCCGGCCGCAGCGGGAGCCGATGCCGAGCGGTTCAACTGGCTGCGACAGCTGGTTGATTGGCAGAAGGATGATGGCGGCACCGACAGCAACGACTTCCTGCGCTCGATCAAGGAAGATCTATTTGATGAGGAGGTATTTGTGTTTACTCCTAATGGCGATGTAGTGGGTCTGCGTAAGGGTTCTACGGCCGTAGATTTTGCTTACCGCATTCATTCCGAGATCGGCAATCACTGCCAGGGCGTGCGCATCAACGATCGGCTCTCCCCTCTCGCTACACACCTGCAGAACGGCGATTTCGTACAGGTGATTACCGCCAAGACGGCTCACCCGAGCCTCGACTGGCTCAACTTCGTGGCGACCCCCACGGCCCGTAATCGCATTCGCCACTGGTACAAAACCAGCCATCGCGAAGACAACCTCCAACGCGGCACCGAGATGCTCGAGCGAGAGCTCGGCCGCGATGGCTTCGATGCCCTGCTCAACGGTGAGGCGATGGCCAAGGTGGCCCGCCGCTGCAACCTCACCGGCACTGAAGACCTGCTGGCCTCCCTCGGCTTTGGTGGGGTCACCCTGCACCAAGTGCTCAATAGGTTGCGGGAGGAAATGCGCCTGGCCAGCGAAGCCTCCGCCCCCGTGCTCAGCAATGAGCAGGTGGCTGCCAAGGTGGCGGCCCACGCTGCCCAGGTGGAGTCCCAAGCGCCGGTGGGTGGGGGTGGCACCAGCTCAATCCTTGGCCTTGAGGGCCTCGACTACAGGCTCGGGGGCTGCTGCAGTCCCCTGCCCGGCGAGCAGATACTTGGCGCGGTGGCTCTCGGCAACCACGGCATCACCATTCACCGCCAGGACTGCTCCAACGTGGCCCAGGTGCCGGCCGAACGGCGGCTGCCGGTGCGTTGGAATTCCGCCTCCGAGTCGCGCCCGCGCCGCTACCCGGTGCAACTGCGCATCGAGGTGCTCGATCGCGTTGGTGTGCTCAAGGACATCCTCACTCGCCTGTCTGATCACCGCATCAACGTCTGCGATGCCCGGGTGCGCACCAACCCTGGCAAGCCGGCCCGCATCGATCTGCGGGTGGAGCTCGACAGCGCCAGCCAGCTAGCCAGCACGATCAATCAGATCCGCTCCATGGCCGATGTGCTCGACATAGCCCGCACCGGCATCGGCTAGGGCAGGGTGAAGCCTGAGGTGTTCAGATGTTTGAGGTCGAGCATCACCAGCGTCAGCCACACCAGCAGGGCGATGCCCCCGACGGCGCTGAAGCCAAGCAGCAGGGTTGATAGTGCTGAGGGCTGAGATCCCTTGCCGTTTGTCACGAGTGCCACTGAATAGGAACTAATTCTCTCACTGCTGGGGTAACTGCCTCCTAGCGGTGAGCTGGAGGCGCGGCTGGCGTTGAGTCGATTCGGCTTCTGATGTCGTTCGGCAGCCCTTGTACCTAGTGGTAGGGGTGCAGGCTCTGGTTGAGCGCTTTAATCAGTTTTCGATAGAGATGAGCCTGCGGATTTCATCACTGACAAAGCCGATGAGGCTGGGATTGCGAACGCCAGGCAGGGTGATGACGTCATAGAGCTCATCAACGAGGCCCTCAAAGCGGATCCAGTGGACGGCATCGCCTGTGCGGAGATCGACCACTTGGATGCCGCAGCGGGCTTCCACGTTGCGCTGGGCGAGGGCGTCGTCGAGGGGAAGGCCGGAGAAGGTTTTGTTGTGGCGGGGCTTGGAGGTGCCAAGCAGGGCGTAGTCACCGTGGAAGGCGACGCCGCGCAGGTAGCCGGCGCAGAAGGTGAGCGGCTCGAATTTTCCTGTGGCCAGATCGATGAAGCCGAACTCACCGGTACCGGAGTTGCAGAGCCAGAGGCGGCCCTGATACCAGCGGGGTGAATGGGGCATGGAAAGGCCTGTGGCGATGATCGCGTTGGCCTGCACATCGACAACCACGCCGCCGCCGTTGCGGCGCTCGCGCCAGCCGTCGGCGGCATCGGAGGCGCTGACAGCGGTGACGTAGGCGGGTTTGCCGTCACGCATCGCCAGACCATTGAGGTGGCAGCGATCTTCTGCGGCAAGGCGTGAGATGAAGGGAGGCTGCCAGAGGGGGCGGAAGCTGTGGGTGGTGCTGGTGGTGGCCAGGCAGGAGAAAAGGGTGTTGACAAAGACGAGTTGACCATCAGCATCGACGGCCATGTCGTGGATATCGCAATCGCCTGTCGTATAGCCCAGTTGGGGGAGGTAGAGGCGGTCGTAGCCGTCGGCCAGCTCGCCTGGGCCGAGCATGTTTTCAAAGCGCCAGATCTGGTAAAGGCTGCTGAGGAAAAAGCCGTTGTGGTCGCCGGTGGGGCAGAGGCCCATGCAGCGGTTGAAAGTGCGCTCGAACACCGCCAGCTCGCCGTTGGCCTTGAGGCCGAGGGAGAAGAGCTTGCCGATCTGGTAGGTGGAGAGAGCGATGGAAAGGTGCTGCTCGGCCATCCAGGCCAGGAGCTGGCGGGAGGTGGTGATCTCGAAGGCTGGCGCGGTGGTGGTCATGGCAGAGGAGGAATGGAGGCGGGAGCAAGTTGTTCAGGTGGCTGAGAGCGCCTCAGCGTTGAGCAAGCGCTCGCTGCTCCCTTGACAGTGGTGCCGCCACATGCGCCGCAGCAGGGCCTGGGCATTGGCGGCATAGCACTCCAGGTCGGAGAGCCCCGATGTGGCCATCTGCTGGCGCAGGGCGTTGCGGCCCTGGCGGATGACGGGGAGTTGCTCGGCGAGCTGGCGGGCGATGGCGCGGTAGTGGTCGTCGCCAGTGGCGATCCAGTCGGGCTGGCCGAGGGCGGAAAGGAAGCTGGCGCCCATGCGCGAGACGAAGTTGCCGCCAGAGAGGGTGATGACGGGAACGCCCATCCAGAGGGCCTGAAGGGTGGTGGTGCCGCCGTTGTAGGGGGTGGGATCGAGGGCGATGTCGATGGCGCCGTAGCGCTGCATCATCGATTCGAGGCCCTCGGGCCCCTCAAAGCGCAGGCGCTCTGTATCGATGCCCTGATCGGCAAAGAGGCTGCGGAAGCGCTCGATCACGGAGGCATCACCGAGCGAGGGAGCCTTGAGGAGGAGTTGGGAGCCGGGAAGGTCGTGGAGCACCTGGGCCCAGAGGGCGAGGGTGCGGGGCGAGAGCTTCATGATGTTGTTGAAGCAGCCCAGCACCAGGGGCGCCTCTGGTGGCCGTGGTGGCGGCAGGGGGTATTCGTCCACCGGCGACCAGCAAAAGACGCTGCCGGGCAGCTGGGCGATGCCTTCTGAAAAGAGATGGGCGTGCTCGGCGGGTGAGACGACGACATCTCCGATCAACCAGTCAATGCTCGAGAGGCCGGTGGAATGGGGATAGCCCAGGAAGGTGGCCTGCACCGGTGCGGCACGGAGTGCAAACACGCCGAGACGATGGGTGGAGGTGTGGCCAGCCAGATCGATGAGGATGTCGATTTGCTGGTTGGTGATGGTGTCGCGCAGGCCGGTATCGGTGAGCTGGGCGGCCTCGATCCATGCGGAAGCGGCCTGGCGTGCCCGCGTGGTGTACTCGTCGTGCATGGAGCCGGTGTGAAACACCGTGGTGGCGAACTGCTGGGGGTTGAGCCGCTCCAGCAACGGCAGCATGAAGAGATTGACGGGGTGCTGGCGGTGGAAATCACCGGACACCAGGCCAATGCGCAGGGGACGATGGGGGTCGGCGGCGTTGGGGAAGGCGGTGCGAGGGGTTGGTGTGAGGTCGGCCTCAATGGGCTTGCAGAGCTGCCTGTGACGCTCGGCGATCTGCTCCGGGCTGATGGCATCGACGTAGAGCGAGGCCATGGCGATGGAGGAGGCCAGGCGTGAGCTTGGATCCGCCAGTTCGCTGTAGTGGGCCTCTACGGCGGCCAGGTGGGCGGCGGCATCACCACGTCTGCCGGGTAGGGCGTTGAGGAGGTAGCGCACCTCGCTGTTGGCGGGATCGAGCTGGAGGACTTGTTTGCAGAGGGATTCAGCGGCGCTGAGGTCGTAGACCTCCCAGTGGAGACGTGCGAGTGCCAGGAGGGTCTCGAGCTGATTTGGTGCGAGCTCCTGGGCGCGTTGGAGCACGGCGATCGCCTCTTGCCAGTAGTTGTGCTGATAGACGCGCTGGGCGAGCAGGCGCAGGAAGGCGGGATTGCTGGAAGATGACGCTCTTGTGAAGGCCGCTTCTGCGGCGGCGCGGTTGCCGGCGCGCAGCAGGGCCTCACCGAGATAGAGCATCGAGCCGTGGCGCTGGGGCCGGAGGTCGACCAGCTGGGCGAGGGCGTTGATGGCGCCCTGGTGATCCCCGCCGTTGAGGCGCCAGACGCCAAGCCAGTGGAGGGTTTCACCGGCAATCGGCTCGGTGGTCTGGGCCTGGCTGATGGCGGTGGGTTGATCGAACCAGCGGGCGAGCAGGAGCCAGCCCAGCCAGTCGGACGGTGCGTGCTCCAGCCATTGCTGCAAGGCAGAGGCGCACTGGGCGCGGGCCTCGGGATCGGCGGGCAGTAGGGGCCGGGGATCCTCGCAGCCCTGCGCTGCCGGGATGGCCAGGGCGGGATCGAGGCGGCTGGCCTGCTGGGCCGCATAGGCCGCAGGCCACTGGAGGCCGCAGCGGCTGTAGAGGCCTGCAAGTTCAAGCCAGAGGGCCGGTTGGAGAGGGTTGGGCCGCAGCTGTATCCACAGCGCCTGGGTACGGGCTGCGGCCTGGCGGTCGATCTGGATCCGCGCCTCGCTCACAGACCTGCACTCACAGCAGTGGCAACTGG
>NZ_JBSYHW010000052.1:0-19653 GCF_056108345.1 Cyanobium sp. NIVA-CYA 375
GCGCTTCGATGGCGTGCCCGCAGAGCTTTACCTGGTCCTGAGTAATCGAGATAGGTTCGCCACCGGCAATACGCAACCTCGTGTTATGCAAATTTTGAAATGGTGAAATGGTGAAATGGTGAATTTTTATTTATGCAAACAAAAGTAATGTCATCTTGATGTTTAGGCACTATACTTAACGCGCCACTTTATCGCAAATATGCTGCGTTGGTCGAAGTGCGGAGTACCGGCCCGAAGCGAACATGTAATGTCCCTTACTATGTCTTATGTCTCGTCAAAATGTTCAATTGCATTTGGGGCCATGCCACGCATCACGGTTGAGCTTACGGCTGAAGAGCACCGAGCTCTTAAGCTGTTGTGCATCCTTGAGGAGAAAAAGCTGGGAGCTGTTTTAAAGGAAGCCATCCATTCCCATCTGCTCGGCAAGCGGGCTCATGATCTTGAGGTCAAGAGCAAGGAGTGATCTCAGCTTGCTGCTTCATCTCTAGAACTTACCAGTAGATCCAGCACCTCACGGTCGCTTACCTGGTTAAACTTCGAGTACCACATTCCTACTGACTGGAGATTATCCACCAGCGCTAGGGCTTCAAGGTGATCCAATAGGGGGAGCAGCAGCCATACAGCTGTGCGATCAGCCACAGGCACAGCCAATGTAATGCTGCTGGGTTTGGCCTCACGCAGGGAGAGCAAGGCGGCTTTTACAGTCATTCCAGTTGCGACCCCATCGTCTATAACAATGAGGTGGCGTTTGTGCAGCTTTTCTGGTTTTGGATCGCCGAAAAGTTGCTGACGCCGCATCATCTCCTGCTTCTGAATCTCAAGCCAGCCCAGCCTGCTCTTTAGCTCCTGCCGCTCCCCCGCGGCCTGGCTATTGCGCCACACCGCCACATTGCCTGCACCGACGGCGCCGATGGCGAGCTCGGGTTGCAGTGGATCTGAAACTTTACGCACCGACCAGGTGACAACGGGAAGCTTCAGTTGTTTGCCGGCCGCGACAGCAACAACTACCCCGCCTCGCGGCAAGGCGATAATCATGCTGTCAGCTTTAATTCTCTTGCTGGCGCGTAATCGCTCTGCCAACTCCAGGCCCGCCTGATGACGGCTGCTCCATAGGGGTGGATCCAAAGCCATATGCACTCAGAGCTGCATGCACTCCGATTGTGCAACGGCCATTCGGGCGAAACCCGTTTTCACTATGGAGATTGCTATGACAATAATCAGCTATTTGTCTCCGTCTGGGGCCCCTGTTAATCAGTTCTGCCTCGAATCTGATGCTGGTTTTGCCAGTCTGTCTGCTTGCCTTGCCACTACTGCATTCCTTCGGCTATGACTGGGAGCCTCAGGCGACTAGACCCATGCACCGTATTGCCGCGTTTTCCCGTCAGGTTGCCCTTTGCACCGCGGCTTGCTTGCTCCTGCCGGCAGCAGCTCAGGCTGACAAGGTGGAAACCAAAGCCTCTCCAACCAGCGGCACCGTCGAATTCAGCTCGGCCATCTCCGAAGTCGATTCCTGTAACCAGGCTCAATACCGCATGCCAGCTAATGCAACTGCTACGGCCATGCAGGCTTCATCGGTGATTAAGGGTGAATATGCCACATTCACCTGCCGGCTTAAGTGGAGTCTTTTGCCCTCTGCTCGGCCCACCTATCGCCCGATCTTGTTCTCCCCTTCTGCCTAATCCCAATGCCTCGTCCAAGCCAGCCATCCCCACGCACTGTCAAACTGCAGATCCTTGGCGCCGTGTTCGTACCGATGGGATTGCTAGGCCTTTGGCTGTACTCCAAGGGTTTCTGGTGAATTGTTATCAGCGGTTCCCCGGACTCGTGAGTGTGGCGATGGCTTCCATAGGTGATGCACCGCATGGATAACCACGCCCCAGATCAACAGGTCAGGATCGTCACCCTGCAAGGCAATTGCTGGACTGGATGCATCGCTGGCCACCAGCCGCCATCGGGCTGCCCTTCCCTCCAGTTTCCGCAGGAGAAAGCGCCCTTCGTGTACTGCAACCACGGTAGAGCCCGAACGGGGCCCCACACTGCGATCGACAATTAATAGATCGCCGTGATGGATGCCATCCCCATGCATGGCATCGCCGTCTACCCGCATCAAAAAAGTAGAGCTCGGCCTTGGAATCAGTGCTCCGTTGAGATCGATTGTCGCCTCGACATAGTCATCGGCAGGGCTGGGAAAACCTGCGGCTACCGCCTCGCCGACTAGGGGCAGGGGCAGGGGTGGGAGCTGCAAGGGACCTAGCCAGATCAAGTCGCTGACTTGTGGGTGACTCACTTGTGGGGGTGACTGAGCGAGGGGTGGCTGAGCTTGTAGGCCATGACTCTTCCCGAATACGAGCACGTTAGCGCGACTTAGTACGCTTGTACTCTCTTGAATCGCCGCTGCCGCTTAGTCGCCGCAGCCCCTGCGCACCACCTCCGCCCGTAGGGAGGTGAGCTCGGCGGCTTCGGGCAGTTGGGGTTCAAATAGCAAGGCCCAGGCCAGCGACACATCACCAGCCTCAAGCGCAGTTTCGATCGCTGCCAGCCAGGCAGGGGGGTGCTGGCCCAGGGAACGGATCAGGGCCGCAGTGCTCGCCATCCGTTCGGCGTCGGCGCCCACCAAGTGCACATGGGCAAAGCTCCCCTCCGCCGCCTGCTCTGGCCGCAGGCGCAGCACCACCAACTCGCCAGGGGAAATCGGGGTCAGGGGCCAGGCCAGGGGAGCACGGAAGGGTTCCCCTACCGGAGCCAGTTGCCGCCAGATCAGGCGGCCCTGGCGCTCAATCTGGAGCTCTAGCAGGGGTTCGATCACCACGAGCAGGGGTCTGGGCGTAGGCACTAGACCAAGGGCATCGCCCTCAGCCACCGGCTCTACCCGGGGGGCCACCACGCAGACCGCTACTGGATCAGCCGGCCGATCCAGGGCTTGCGCAGGATTGCCAAGCAGCAGGCCCAGCCCAAGGGCCGTAAGCAGGGTCGAGCCAAGGTGCTGCTTGGTCAACAGAGAACCGTCCTGGCTGCGTACATATCCCAAAGATGACTCACAACCGGCAAGGCGCGTAAATGTAGTTGTATCAGCATAAATTCACAGGTAAAACTTTAACTATTGATGCTGAAGCGGCTTGACGCGCCAGCTGAGAAATAGCTGAAAATTTTGGACACAGCAGCAGGTGATTAGTCTGCGACGCGGCTCAAGGCACCGCCGCAGCTGGAGCCACCCCCGGCGGTGCAGCCAAAGCAATGATCTGCCACTGCCACCGCATCTCCCTGCGGATCCCAGTCCAGCAGCTCGCCAAGATGGCGCCTGGGCCGGCCAGCAGCCGGCAGATTCAATTGCTGGTTGAAATCGCAGTCATAAAGCCAGCCCTGCCAGTCGACACTGATCAGCGAGCGACACATCACCCGCTCGAGATTTGCGCCGCAGTGCTTGTTTTGCAACAGGGCTTGGTAGGCCTCCAGCTGTCCCTGGGCCTGGAGCCAGCTGGCAAAACGCTGGATCGGCATATTGGCTATGGCGTAGAGGCTGGTGAACACCACCCCGAAGTCGGCGGCGAGCACCCGGCGGTAGTCGGCCTCCAGCTGGGCTTCGGGTGGGGGCAAGGTCGGCCCCTGGGGGTTGTAAACGAGCTGCAGATTTAGGCCGCTGCCTGGCTGGCCATAGCCAAGGGCATTGAGCTGGCGTAATGCTTCGATGCTGCGCACAAACACGCCGCTGCCTCGCTGGCGATCAACGTTTTCGGCGGCGTAGCAGGGCAGCGAGGCCACTACCGTGACGCCCTGATTCGCCAGAAAGGCAGCCAAATCGGCCTGGCCCGGTTCGGACAGGATTGTGAGGTTGCAGCGATCGAGCACCTCGACCCCAAGCCGGCGGGCCGCTACCACCAGCTCCCTGAACTGGGGATGGAGCTCAGGAGCTCCACCGGTGAGGTCGAGACAGCTCAACTGGCGGGCCGCTAGTACCGGCGGGATCAGGGCCAGGGTGGCCTGATCCATCATTTCGGTGCGGGTTGGCCCCGCGTTGACGTGGCAATGGCTGCAGGCCTGGTTGCAGCGGTAGCCAAGGTTTACCTGCAGGGTGGTCAGAGGTCCGCGCTGCATCGGCGGGAAGACCGTTGCTGGCTCTTGGGCTCCGGCTAGGGGCGGGGCGGAATGGAGTTGCAATCCCCGTCTATTTGCGAACACGACCATCCTGCCGCCCTACCCATGAACGAGCATGGTGAGTTGCTGGCGCCGTGTTTGCAATGTTGGAGCAGCCCCCCCGCGGTTACGTGACCCTGGCTCGTCTGGGGCTAGTTGCAAATGGTCTGGCCATTCCCCTCGGCCTGACGGTAATCCTGCTGGACCCCACCTGGCGCACGGCCAATCTCGTTGTGGGAGCCAGTGCCGTGCTGCCGACGGCGGTGGTGGGACTGGTTGCTTCGATCGCCCTGCTCAAGTGGCGAGCCTGGGGGCAAATTTTGGCGATCGTGGCCCTAGCTATGGCCCTGGCGGTGGGTCTGCCCTACGGCATCGTGCGCTTGGCATTGCTCAGCGAGAGCCGGCTGTTCACCGCTGTTCTGTCTGCATTGCTCTGGACGACAACCACCGCTGCGCTGGTGTTCTGGAGTCGACCGTGCATTCGGAGATACTTGACGTGAGTGGGTTTGTCTGTCGCTTTAGACACCAGCCAGCGGCTATACAGCTCATTTTTGTATCAACAGCTACATGAGAGTGCGTGCTTGCCGCATTGGATGACGGCATACAGCCTTTTCAAATCGATCCCATGCCCAACTCGCACCGTTTCGCCGCCCTGCAGCAGATTCAGCGGCGACTTCCGGTGACAACAACGGCTGCTGCTCCCTTCGATGAGTTGTGGGCAAGTGACGTGTTCGGCCTCCAGGCGATGAAGGAGGCCTTACCTGGACGAATCTTCAAGTCAATTCAGCGCACCATCAGGGAAGGTGGCAAGCTCGATTTGTCGTTGGCCAACGCCGTTGCCGACGCCATGAAGATCTGGGCAAGCGGCCGCGGAGCGCTGTATTACGCCCACGTTTTTTATCCGCTCACCAATTCCACTGCTGAGAAGCACGACGGCTTCATCTCGCCCAAGAGTGATGGGAGGGTGATTACTGAATTCACCGGCAAGCTGCTGGTACAGGGCGAGCCAGACGGTTCCTCCTTCCCTAATGGCGGCATCCGCTCCACCTTTGAGGCCCGCGGCTACACCGCCTGGGACATCACCAGCCCCGCCTACCTGATGCAAACCCCCAATGGGGTCACCCTCTGCATCCCCACCGTTTTTGTTTCCTGGACCGGTGAGGCCCTAGATAAAAAAACGCCGCTGCTGCGCTCCAACGCCGCCATGAACCGCCAGGCCCAGCGCCTGCTGCGTCTGCTCGGTGAAACCGACGTTGCTCCGGTGAACTCCAGCTGCGGCGCCGAGCAGGAGTATTTCCTGGTCGACAACGCCTTTGTCGCCCTGCGCCCAGACCTGCTCCTCGCTGGCCGCACCCTGTTTGGCGCCCCGCCCGCCAAGGGCCAACAATTCGACGACCATTACTTCGGCGCCATCCCCGAGCGCGTGCAGGTGTTCATGCAGGACGTGGAGCAGCAGCTCTACCGACTGGGCGTTCCCGCCAAGACTCGCCACAACGAGGTGGCACCTGGGCAATTTGAAATTGCGCCCTACTTCGAAGCCGCCAACGTCGCTACCGACCACCAGCAGCTCACCATGACCGTGCTCAAGAGCACGGCTAAAAAGCACGGCTTCTCCTGCCTGCTGCACGAAAAGCCCTTCGCGGGGATCAACGGCTCGGGTAAGCACGTCAACTGGTCGATCGGCAACGCCACCCAGGGCAACCTGCTCGACCCCGGCCAGACGCCCCATGACAACCTGCAGTTCCTGCTGTTCTGCGCCGCCGTGATTCGCGGCGTCCACAGCTACGGGCCCCTGCTGCGCTCGGTGGTGGCGACCGCCGGCAACGATCACCGCCTCGGTGCCAATGAGGCTCCCCCGGCGATCATCTCGGTCTATTTGGGCAGCCAGCTCGAGGACGTGTTCAACCAGATCCGCGAGGGCAACCTGCAGAGTTCCGCCAAGGGTGGCGTGATGACCCTGGGGGTGGACACCCTGCCGGAATTCACCAAGGACCCCGGCGATCGCAACCGCACCTCACCCTTTGCTTTTACAGGCAACCGCTTTGAATTCCGCGCCGTTGGCTCCAACCAATCGGTAGCCGGGCCCCTGGTGGCGATGAACACGGTGCTGGCCGATTCGATCGGCTGGATTGCCGATCGGCTGCAGAGTCAGCTCGACAGCGGCACCGCCCTTGGCGAAGCGGCCTTCAACGTGCTGCAGCAGGTGATGCGGGAGCACGGCGCCGTGGTGTTTGGCGGCGACGGTTACTCCAGCGAATGGCATCGCCTGGCGGTGGAAGAGCGGGGCCTAGAAAACCTGCGCACCTGCGCCGATGCCTTGCCAGTGCTGCAGCGCCAGGAGGTGCGGGAGCTGTTTGAGCGCCAGGGAGTGCTTAGTGCGGTGGAGCTGGAGAGCCGCTTTGAGGTCTACGCCGAGCAGTACGTGCTGGCGATTGAAGTGGAGGCAAAGCTGGCCCTGCAGATCGCGCGCACCCAGGTATATCCAGCTGCTGTGCGCTACCTGGGCGAGCTGGGCCAGGCCTTGCAGGAGCAGCAGGCGATGGGTCTGCATCCCAATCTCAAACTGCGCAATCAGTTGGGCGAACTGCTTGAACAGCTCAACAACGGTTGCGAGAACCTCGATCAGGCCCTAAGTGTTGCGCCCCACGGCACCGAAGCCCACATGCGTCACTGCGCCGACAGCCTGATGCCGCTGATCGGCGACCTGCGTGCGGCGGTGGATGGCTTGGAGGGCTTGGTCGACGACGGTCTCTGGCCCCTGCCCAGCTACCAGGAGATGCTGTTTATGCGGTGATGCCATAGCGGCACAGCAACCTGCAACACCGGAAGATGTTGTAAAGGTGACAGTTTCGATCTGGCACAAGGGCCATGATTAATAAATAAGTAGTCGAGTCACACATGCCAGCAGTGCGAGCGCAATCCCCAAGCCACGTGCGGATCTACCGCCTAGTTGATCGTCAGGGCGCCCCCCATCCGGTGCTCGACGACCTCTACGAATCCCTTGATGCCGCATGGAGCGAGGCGATTGGCTGGTGGAACGACCACTGCGGTGGCAGCTCAGGGCCTGTGGAGATTGGCGTTGAAGTGAGCACTGCCAGCGGCGACTGGCGCACCCTGCGATTTCCAGGTTGCTGAATACCTTGCTGCGCCACTTCCAGACTGGCCTGCAGCTTTGCGGTTTGGCCCTAGCCCTTGCCGTAGCTCTGCTGGCCACACCGGTGCTGGCGCTTGAGGTCAGTGCATACCACAGCGCTCAACCGGCCCCCCAAGCCGCCTGCAGCCCCCTTGATGAGCGGCAAGTTGAAGGCTGGTTTGAAAGCTGGAATCAGGCTCTAGCCACTGGCGATCCGGCCCAAGTCGCCCAGCTCTATGGCGACCATGCCTTGCTGCTGCCGACTCTCTCTAGTGAGTTGCGCGAGACACCCGAGGCCATCACTGATTACTTCAGCTCCTTCTTGGCCCGCCACCCCAATGGCAGCGTCACCCACCGTCAGATCCGTTTGGGTTGCAATGGAGCCGTAGATGCGGGCACCTACCGATTTACCCTCCACGACCCGGAGGCCACGGTTGAGGCTCGCTACACATTTGTGTATGGCTTGGAGGATGGCCAGTGGCGCATCCTCCATCACCACTCCTCCTTGCTACCCAGCTGATTCAGGTCACCTGCACTCCCTTCCAGAAGGCCACCCTGCCTCGGATGTTGGCGGCAGCCTCCTTGGGCTCTGGATAAAACCAGACCGCATTGGCGTTTACCTGGCCATTGACCACTAGGTCGTAGTAGTGAGCCGTGCCTTTCCAGCCGCAGACGCTGGTGTGGCTGGAGGGGCGGATGAAGTCGGGGTCAAGGGAGGCGGCGGGAAAATAGGCGTTGCCGTCGACTTTGACGATGTCATCGCTGCTGGCGATCACCTGACCATTCCACTGGGCTTGCATCGGCGTCACTTGGCCATCAGGTTCCAATTCTGACAGGGGCGGCAGGCTGAGGGGCCAGCAGGGCCTTTAATCTGGCTTCAGCGCCAATCGGGGTCGTAGATCCGCAGGGTGCCAAATCCCACCGGCGCTGGCGAGGGATTGGGGCCAGCTGGATAGGCCGTCACCTGGAACATGTAGGTGTCTGAAAAGGATGGGTTGTTCCAGGGCCTGAGAACCACAGTGAAGGTGGAGCCGGGGGGGATTGGTTCAGGAAAGGTGAGGCTGAACTGCCTTACAGCAGCATCAAACTCCGCCTGCACTGGCAGCCGCTGGCCCCGCTGGCGTGGCCGGCCCAAAAAAGCTTCGGTGCGCTCCACAGCAAATGGGAAGCGATTGTCGACCCCACGGGTCTGCTGAATGGTGAGGCCGCCCAGGGCTGCACCGGCGTCGGCATCGAGGCTGATCGTGAAGTAATACTCGGCAAAAGGCTGCCAAATAGTGGTGTAGTAGCTCACCAGATCCACCTTCCAGGGGGGGCTGGTGAAGTACGTAGACCCTTTGAGCTCAAGGGCCCGGCCATTGCTGATCAGCCCTGGGCCAATCGAGGCAGCTAGGGCCACCCCAAGGGCAAAGCGGCGAAGTCGAGCCAGGTTCATAGGGAGCTAGGCGACTGGAAAACGCTAGGTGCAGCCTGGAGAAATGGCTTGGGGTCTTGATCACGGCGATGGGCCACCGGGAGCGGCTCTCCCTGGGCTGTGCCAGCCAGCGGATCGAGGCTGGCCGTGGTTTCCAGTGCCTGGCGCAGGCGTCGTGCCGCATGCAGCGGCATGTCCCGCGGCACGCTGATCCGATCGCGCAAGTAGCGCAGGGCAGGGGCAGAGCCCGCCGGTGCTGGCAGGGGCTTGGCGTGGATCAGGGCCGTGAGAGCTGTGCGGAGCGGCACATCGAATTTTTCCGCTCCCAGGGGGCTACGGCCAAGAATCGCCGCTCGGTGCTTGATCACCCGGCTGAGGGCAAAAGCTGCCGCATTGGCCGGTTCAGCCTGGCTGGTTTCCGGGTCGGGGCTGCCCAGGGGCCAGGGGCCCCGATCGATTTGGCTTGCCAGTGCTTGCTGGTTGGCCTCTCCGCTGGAATAGCAGCCTCCCATCTGGGGCGGTAGGTCGTGGGAGTGGGTGTGGAAGTCGCTCTGGGTGCCTAAGTAGCTGGGGCGCTGCTCCAGGGCCTCAAACCAGAGGCCAATGGCCGGATGCTCGCTGCGCAGCAGAAAACCTTTGTAGTAGGCCAGGCTTGCTGCCATACGCTCCACGTAGGGCACGAACACCAGATCAGCGGTGCCTAGCTCGCCAAGCAGAAACGGCCCGCTTTGCTGGCTCAGCGCCTGCTCAAATTTGCCGGCGATGCGCTGAAAAGACGCCCGGGCAGCTTCCTCTTGGGCTGGCAGTAGGCCCGGACTGCAGAGCCATTGGCACCAAGCGCGGAACAGCAGACGCTCCAGCTGGCGCAGGGGCAGCACCGCCGGATCGTTCATGGCCAGTCCCAGGGGAGCGAAGGCTGCCTCAAGGGCCTCCAAGATGCGATCGCTTTCAGTGATAAGGCGGCCATCGAGCTCAAGCGCCGGCAGCATCCCCGAAGGCACCAGCCGCTTAAACCATGCCTCCTTTTCGCCGTAGCAAAACATCGTGACCTTGCGCACCCGGTAGGGCACCCGCCTTTCTTCCAGCCAGAGCCAAACCTTCTGGCAGTAGGGGCACCAGGCATGGTGATCGCGAAACAAGGTGACGCGAACGTCCTGCTCCTGGTGGCCGAACAGGCGCAGGTTCGCCTGGGCGCTGGCGGGCCCGTTGATGGGTTCGCCTGGCTGGGCGACCAGCTGAGTGAGCTCTTGCCAATCGAGCACTTCCTCGGCTGTCGACTCCATGCCTATTGCTGCAGCAGCCTTGTTTCTAGGAGCTCGCGGGGTGCTTGGTGGCCTATCTATGGTTCAAAGGCGAAGTTCCATAACAGAGCTCCAATGTTCGACGCCTTCACCAAGGTTGTTGCCCAGGCTGATGCCCGTGGCGAATTCATTAATGCTGGCCAGATCGATGCACTCGCATCGATGGTTGCCGAAAGCAACAAGCGCATGGATACGGTGAATCGCATCACCTCCAACGCTTCTGCCATCGTTACCAACGCTGCTCGCGATCTCTTCGATCAGCAGCCCGCCTTGATCGCTCCTGGCGGCAACGCTTACACCCATCGCCGCATGGCTGCTTGCCTGCGCGACATGGAGATCATCCTCCGCTACGTCACCTACGCCGTTTTCACCGGCGATGCTTCCGTGCTGGAAGACCGCTGCCTCAACGGCCTGCGTGAGACCTACCTCGCCCTCGGCGTTCCTGGCGCTTCCGTGGCAGAAGGCGTTCGCAAAATGAAGGACGCTGCTATCTCGATCGCTAACGATCGCAACGGCATCACCCCTGGCGATTGCTCCGCCCTGATGTCCGAAGTTGGCACCTACTTCGACCGCGCTGCTGCTGCAGTCGGCTGATTTGAGCTGCTACTGATCGAAAAACCGCCGTCCAGCCTAAAGGCCGAGCGGCGGTTTTATTTTATCTAAACCTTAATTTGCAGGTATTGGCTGGATTGAAGAAGAAGCTCAATCCAAAGTGGCATCGTCTGTTTCGCCTGTGCGAATGCGGATGGACGCCTCCACGGGGGTAACGATGATCTTGCCGTCGCCGATTTCGCCGGTTTGAGCAGCAGTCTTAATTGCATTAATAACCCCATCCATGGCGGCGTCGGTCACAACCGCCGTGATCATGGTCTTTGTAAGCAGCTTTGCCTCAATTTTGACGCCGCGATAAACCTCGGTGTAGCCCATCTGCTTGCCAAAGCCCTGAACCGAGGTGACTGTCATGCCATTGATACCAATGTTTACAAGGGCATCCTTGACGGCATCAAGCTTTTCGGGGCGAATGATGGCTTGGATCTGTTTCACGTGGTCGGAATTGGTGTTCTTACCTTCTAGCTACTACAAAACCCTCCTGCTGTAGCAACCGCGGCGAAACATCTTCAAAATTGTTCGCAGCGAACAATTTGCCGCTTTCCTGGCAGGAGGTCAACCACCAAGTCCGGTCAGTGCCCAATTTGGTATCGAAACGAACATCCCATCCAGCAGTGAGCGCGCATTCTTCGAAACGAAGGGATTTCGACCATCCCAAAACCTGAGCAGCCGTCCTTCTGAACTGCCCATGACTATTGCTTCCACCCCTCCCCGGCGCATGCGCCTCCAAGAGGCGAGTCTGTCCGAGGCCCCGATGATGCTGCTGCGCAGTATCAAAGGAATAGGCAACAGTCGCACCCTCGTGTGGCTCGCCTGCGTACCCCTAGCTCTTCTGGGTTTAGGTGTATTCAATTTAGCGGCCCATGCCGCGGAGCTCCCTGAGCTCACACCGGCCTTCTTGGCCAACAACATGTTCTTGTTGATCTGCGCCGCTCTGGTGATCTTCATGAACGCCGGCTTTGCCATGGTGGAGGCCGGAATGTGTCGTTCCAAGAATGCCGTCAACATTCTTGCCAAGAACCTAATTGTTTTCGCCTTGGCGGTTACTGCCTACTGGTTCATCGGTTACAAAATTATGTACAACGCCAGCTGGGTGATACCCGGTTGGTTCAAATTTGGCGGTGTGTTCTTTGATCCAACCGTCACTCCCGAGATGATTACCGATGGCAAATTGGTGCCAAGTGTTGATTTTCTCTTTCAAGCAGCATTTGCTGGCACAGCAGCCACAATCGTTTCAGGCTTAGTTGCTGAAAGGATTAAGTTCGGAGAATTTGTTATTTTCTCCTTAATTTTGGTTGGTGTTCTTTATCCGATTTCAGGCTCTTGGCAGTGGAACATTGGTGAAGGCTGGCTAAACAAGCTTGGCTTCATTGATTTCGCTGGTTCAACTGTGGTGCACTCATTCGGAGCCTGGGCTGGTCTTATTGGTGCGATGCTCCTCGGACCCCGTATTGGCAAGTTTGTTGATGGCAAACCTCAAGCCATCCCAGGACACAACCTGGCGCTTGCAACCCTTGGCTGCCTAATTCTCTGGTTGGGATGGTATGGATTCAATCCAGGCTCTTGGCTTGCCATGGCACCGGAAGTTCCTTACATCGCTGTAACCACAACCCTTGGCGCAGCTGGTGGTGCCATATCGGCCACGCTGGCCTCCCAGCTACCCGGCATCGGTCCAGACAAGCGTCCTGGGAAGCCTGATCTCACCATGACCATCAATGGCATCCTTGCAGGCCTAGTTGGCGTAACTGCAGGCTGTGATGGTTTCTCCATGCCCGGCTCCTGGGTGGTTGGCTTCATTGCCGGCATTATTGTGGTGTTCTCGGTTGCCTTTATCGACAGCATCAAGATTGATGATCCTGTTGGCGCCTTCTCCGTTCACGGCGTCTGCGGAGTATGGGCAACCCTTGCAGTGGGTTTGTTCAATGTGGACAAGGGTTTGCTGACTGGCCACGGTTTTAGTCAACTTGGCATTCAGTTTGTTGGTGCGGCAGCCTTTGCCGTTTTCGCTATCGTCTCATCCTGGATAGTCTGGTCTGTTATCGGCGCCCTCTTTGGTGGCATTCGTGTCACCGAGAGCGAAGAAGTTATCGGCCTAGACATCGGTGAGCATGGAATGGAGGCTTATCCAGACTTCGCCACCTCGGCAAAGTAAGCATTTGCTTTTTGTTTCAAGCTAGGCCTCGAAACATCTAGTCAGCCCGCAGCTCCGCTGCGGGCTTTTTAGTTGGGCTGATCGATTGTGGCTATTTTATGGGCGTTCCCTCTGCGACGCCGAGATGGTCGATAGCCTCAGCTTCGAAGAGTTGGCAGCAGAGTTTGAGGCTGATGCCCGCTTAGATGCCGATTTTTTGGTTTTGACCCTCTCGGCATCCCTGATTGCCAGCTTCGGATTGCTGGCAGACAGCGCTGGAGTGGTGATCGGGGCGATGGTCATTGCGCCGTGGATACTGCCGCTGCGATCCATGTCCTTTGGGATGCTGCATGATCCGGCCCTAGTTGGCCGCTCGCTGCTCACCCTTGCCGCGGGCTTTGCAATCACTGTTTCGCTCTCTGCCCTAGTGGGGGCTGGCGTGGGTATGCCGGTATTTGGCGCTGAGGTGGCTGCCCGCACCTCCCCAAACTTGCTGGATTTGGGCATTGCCCTGGTGGCGGGTGCAGCGGCGGTCTACGCCAAAATCCGCAGCCGGGCCGTTTCATCCTTAGTGGGCACCGCGATCGCCGTGGCGCTGGTGCCGCCAGTTTGCGTTTTAGGGCTGCTGCTCTCCGCAGGCGAATGGCATGCAGCCCGTGGCGCCGGGCTGCTGTTTGTTACCAACCTGCTGGGCATTCTTAGCGGCGCCTTGCTGCTGCTGGTTGCTACCCAGCCGCAGCTGCGCAGGCGTCTGTGGCGCAGTCAGATGGGATTGGTGAGTTTGCTGTTTACGGCGGTGCTACTGCTGCCGCTCAGCAACAGTTTTCTGCAGCTAGTGCGCCAATCCCAGCGGCAGCTAGCCCAGCGGCGGATTGAAGAGACGATTGCCAAAAGCCTTAAAACTGAAACTATCACCATTGGCAGAGATTCCCAGCTGGTTGGCATCACCATCGACTGGACAAGCAAACCGCCATTGATTCGTGCCTCTGTGCGGGTTAATCGTGCTGATCTGCCCACCCCCGCTCAGGTGGCGGCGGTGCAGCAATTCATCAACAGCAAGCAGCCGCAGCGCTATCAGTTGGTGGTGCAGCGCAGCGCTATTGACATCATTGGTCCAGGCAGCCGGGATGATGGGAAGCTCTGAATAAAGGCAGCTATCCCATGAACGAACACTTCGACCTCGTGGTGCTTGGTGCCGGCTCAGGTGGTCTAGCTGCTGCCAAACGGGCCGCAAGCTATGGCGCCCGGGTGGCGATCGTGGAGGGAGATCGGGTGGGAGGCACCTGCGTGATCCGCGGCTGCGTGCCCAAAAAGCTGCTGGTTTATGGCTCCGCATACAAACATTTGCTTGCCGATGCAGCCAGCTATGGCTGGGAAATCGAGGGGATTCGCCGCAACCCGAGCACCCTGCTGACCAATGTCCGCGCCGAAGTGGATCGGCTCAATCAGCTGCACCTCGGCTTTCTTGAGAAAGCCGGGGTAGAGCTGGTGAACGGCTGGGGTTGCTTTGAAGACAGTCACACCATTACCGTTGGCGAGCGTCGCCTGCGGGCCGAGCGCATCTTGATCGCGGTGGGGGGGCGCCCCCACCGGCCAGCGATTCCAGGGGCTGAGCTGGGCTGGGTGAGCGATGAGATGTTTCTGTTGGAGCAGCTGCCTGAGCGCGTTGTGGTGGTGGGCGCTGGCTTCATTGCCTGCGAGTTCGCCTGCATCCTCAATGGCCTTGGCGTGGCCGTGACCCAGCTGGTACGCGGCAATCATTTGCTGCGGGGCTTTGATCTTGAAGCTGCCAAGGCTGTTCAAGAGGGGATGGAGCAGGAGGGTATTGAGATTCGCTTTGCCCACAGTCCTGCAGCTATCACTGGCAGTGCCGGCAACCTCAGCATCCACACCGAGGCTGGCGAAATCATTCCTTGCGGTGGGGTGCTGCTTGCCACCGGAAGGCGCCCCTTCCTAGAGGGCCTTCGCCTTGAGGCAGCGGCTATCGCCACTGAGGCCAATCGCATACCAGTGGATAGCGACCAGCGCACTAACGTGACCCATATCTATGCAGTTGGCGATGTAACCGACCACATCAACCTCACCCCGGTGGCCATTGATGAGGGACGCGCCTTTGCCGACAGTGTCTATGGCACTAGCCCGCGCCAGGTGGACCACAGCTTGGTGGCCTGTGCGGTGTTCAGTCAGCCGGAGTTGGCCAGTGTGGGGCTTAGCGAAGAGGAGGCGATCCAGCGCCATGGATCAGAGGGCGTTCGGGTGCATCGGGCCCGTTTTCGGCCGATGAGCCAGGCCTTGCCGGCCAGGGGGCCCAGGGTATTGCTCAAGTTGGTCGTCGAGCTGGAAAGCGGCAAGGTGCTCGGTTGCCACATGGTGGGCGAGCACAGCGCTGAAATTATTCAGATGGCTGCCATCGCCATCGGCATGGGCGCCACCAAGGCCGACTTCGATCGCACCATGGCCCTGCACCCCTCGGTTTCCGAGGAGTTTGTGACCATGCCGAACTAGGCCGTGAGCCGGCTTTTGCGCCAATCATCGGCCAGCATCACCACCAGCGGCGCCAGCAACACCATCGGCAGGGCCCGACTGTCAATTGGCACCATCGCCGCTAGCCGCGCCAGGGGCGGCCAGTAGAGAAGTAGGGCTGTAAACAGTATTTCGGCTGCTATGCCAAGCCAAAGCAGGGGATTGCGGCGCCAGCCCTGCTGCACCAAGCTGACGAAGGCGGAGCGATGCTCACTGCGGCAGGCCATCGCCACACCGATTTGGCCGGCCACGATGCAGCTGAAGGCCACACTTGAGGCCTGTTGCTGGCTGGCCGTGAGCGCTGCTCCGGCCTCGCTATGGAGCAGCAGGGGGGCTGCCAGCCTCAGCTCGGCCCAGCCCACACCCTGCTGCTGCCAGCTGAGTAGGTAGGCCGTCATCGACACCACGGCTTCGCTCAGGCCCAGCACCAGATAGGCGCGCAGCATCAGGGGCCGATCCAGCAGCACCGCTGTGCGGCGCCGGGGCGGTTGGCGCATCAATCCCGATTCAGGCGCCTCGGCTCCTAGCCCCAGGGCGGGTAGTAAATCGGTGCCTAGATCCACCGCCAGGATCTGCAGCACCGTTAGGGCCGCAGGGATCTGCAGGGTCACCATGGCTAAAAACGGAGCCATCTCGGCCACGTTGCTAGCCAGCACATAGGGCAGGAACTTGCGAATGTTGGCCACCACGCCACGGCCAAAGCGCACCGCCGTGACGATCGTGGCGAAGTTGTCGTCTAGCAGCACCACATCGGCGGCCTCCCTGGCCACATCTGTGCCTACCAGGCCCATAGCTACGCCCACATCGGCCGCCCGCAAGGCCGGGGCATCATTGACCCCATCGCCAGTGACCGCAACTACTTCGCCAAGGGAGCGGTAGGCCTGTACAAGCCGTAGCTTCTGCTCCGGAGCCATGCGGGCAAACACCAGCCGGTTGCGGTATTTGAGCAACTGGCGCAGGTGCACATCGCTGATCAGTTCGAGCTGGTCGCCCTGGATTACCCGCACCGGATCGGCCTGGGGGTGGTTGTCGCCCTTGGCCGGCATATCCAGCAGGCCGATCTGGCGAGCTATCGCTTGGGCGGTGAGGCCGTAGTCGCCAGTCACCATCGTGACCTTGATGCCCGCCTGGTGACACTGGCGGATCGCCTCAGGCACCTCAGGCCGGGGCGGGTCGTAGAGGGCGATCAAGCCCAACAAACTGAGCTTTTGCTCCAGTTGATCGGCTGGGGCTTGCCCCTCCGTGGCCTGGAGCCGGCGCTGGGCAACAGCGATGACGCGGTAGCCGCGGCAAGCAAGGTCGTCATTAGCGGCCACTGCCTGGGCTCGCCCCTCCGGACTGCAGCGGGCCAGCAGCTCCAGGGGTGCCCCCTTGGTAATCAGCTGCAGGCCGGCCTCGGTGGCCACGATCACGCTCATCCGGCGCCGATGGGAATCAAATGGCAACTCCCGGCGGCGGGGATGGCGCTGGTGATGCACCTCGAGGCCTAGATCTCGTTCCTGGGCTGCTAGCAGCAGGGCGGTTTCAGTGGGGTCGCCGAGGGCTCGGCTGCCGTCACCGCTGGCTTTGAGCTGGGCGTTTGAGCAAAGGCAGGCCGCCAGCAACAGCTCGGCTTCTGCACCTCGATCAACCCCTGGCGGCTTGCCCGCCTGGGGCAGCCAGATCTCCTCCACCGCCATGCGGTTGCAGGTGAGGGTGCCGGTTTTATCGCTGCAGATCACGCTTATCGAGCCGAGGGTCTCCACGGCCGAAAGCCTGCGCACCAGTGCTTTCTGACTGGCCATGCGCTGAACGTTGATCGCCAGGGCCAAGGTGACCGTGGGCAGCAAGCCCTCGGGCACGTTGGCAACGATGATTCCGACCGCGAACACCAGGCTTTCGAGGGGACCCATCCCCACAAACAGAAGGCTGAGGCTGAAGGTGATCGCCCCCATGGTTAAGGCGATGGCTGTGATGGTGCGCACGATGTGGCCCACCTGCTGCTCCAAAGTGCTGATGCCCCTGGCGGTGGCAGCGGTGAGGTGGGCCACATGGCCGAATTCGGTTTCAGCGCCGGTGGCGTAAACGATGGCCTCGCCGCGACCGCCGGCCACGCTGGTGCCCGCCAAAACCAGATTGGCCCGCTCCCGGGACGGAATCAGGACAACTTTGTCTGCCGCAGGTGAGTCGATGGCATCGGCATGGCGCGCCACTGGCTGTGATTCGCCTGTGAGCACCGAAAGATCCAGGCTCAATTCGTTGGCCTGGATCAGGCGAGCGTCGGCGGGCACCTGGTCTCCCTCCTCCAGCAGGATTCGGTCGCCCGGCACGAGCAGCTCGGCATCGAGCTCGGTGAGTTCACCGTTGCGCCAGAGCCGCACCTGGCGGGGAAGGGATCGCTTCAGCGCGGCCAGAGTGCACTCGGCCTGGTAGTCCTGCCAGAAGGAAAACAGGCCGTTGATCAGCACCACTGCCCAGATAGCCCAACCCAACTGCGGCGTGCCCGCTGCAAAAGCCAGGGCTCCGGCCACCCAGAGCAGCAGGGCCATGAAGTGGACTAGTTGATCGACAAACCTCAGCAGTAAGGGACGGCGGCGCTGGCTTGGGAGGCGATTGGCTCCAAACCTTTCCAGGCGCCGCTGGGCTTCTGAGTCGCTCAAGCCCTGGAGTGTGGTCTGCAAAGCCGCCGGCACCGCCTCCGCTGGGATTGTCCAGATCGGCTGGCTGGCAGAGAGCTGCACAGCGGTTTAGCTAGCTGGTGTGGCCAGCCCCTTCTCGTCAAACACCCCTTCAAACAACACCGAACTCAAGTAGCGCTCGCCGGAGTCGGGCAGCACCACCACGATGGTTTTGCCGGCGTAGGCCTCCTCTCGGGCTAGCCGTAGAGCGGCCGTGGTTGCGGCACCACAGGAGATGCCAGCCAGGATTCCCTCCTCCTTCATCAGCCGGCGGGCCATGGCCACCGCCTCCTCGTCGCTGACAGTTTCGACCCGGTCCACCAGATCCAAATCCAGGTTGGCGGGCACGAAGCCGGCGCCGATGCCCTGGATCTTGTGGGGACCAGGTTTGAGCTCCTGCCCCGCCATCGCCTGGCTAATTACCGGACTATTGGTGGGCTCAACGGCTACCGAAACCAACATCTTGCCCAGGGTGCCCTTGATGTAGCGGCTGACGCCAGTGATGGTGCCGCCGGTGCCCACCCCCGCCACGAGCACATCCACTGATCCTTCGGTGTCGGTCCAGATTTCTGGTCCAGTGGTGTCGTGATGGATCTGGGGGTTGGCCGGGTTGGAAAACTGCTGCAGAAGGACATAGCGGTCGGGATCAGAGGCCGCCATTTGCCTGGCAGCGCCGATGGCACCGGGCATGCCCATACGTCCCTCAGTGAGAACGAGGTTGGCGCCATAGGCAGTCAGCAGCTTGCGGCGCTCCAAGCTCATTGTTTCCGGCATAGTCAGGGTTAAGGGGATCCCCTTGGCGGCGGCCACGAAAGCCAAAGCGATGCCGGTATTGCCGCTGGTGGGCTCCACCAGCTCCTTGCCAGGCCCCAGCAGGCCCTCCTGCTCGGCACGCCAAATCATGGCGGCACCGATGCGGCACTTCACCGAAAAGGCAGGATTGCGGCCTTCAATCTTGGCCAGAACGCGGGCCTTGCATCCCTCGGTGACCCGATTGAGCTGCACCAGGGGAGTTTTGCCGATGGTGAGGCTGTTGTCGGCGTAGATGCTCGTCATCCGTTTGGGGGAGCCATTCTCTTGTCGCACCCTAGGGATGGTCTGCCGAGTGAACAGCAGGAATTAGCCGGTTTTTTCAGGCCTTTTTGCAGATGAAGGGTCTCCAGCTGCCGCTTGACCAGATGAGCCCAGTCCGACCAGACCCAAATGGGCTTTGTTTTTTCCATCCTTGATCAAAGTAATCATCTGGTTTTGGTGGGAAAGCTCGGCTGCTTAGGTGCACTTGTGGTGCTCAGCTTGACTTCGGCCTGTGGTCGTCCTGATGGCCAGGCTCTTAAGAAGCTCGCCTGTGAACAGATGGTCAACAACATCGATCTGCAGTCGGTAAGCCAACTCGATGCCCTGCGCAAGGCCCTGGGCTTGGCCCCTGGGGTTGACCCGATTGGGACCTGCCGCTCCTTAGGCATTGAGGCTGGCGCGGGAGCAAGCAGCCAGAGCAGCAACTGACATCAGCGCCACTAATGGGCTTCATCAGCAGGGCTTTGGCGCCCCCTGGCCAGCCTTCTCACCAAAGCCGCAATCTTCCGTTACAGTTGTGTTGCGCAATGTTCTTGCGCTTGACGGGATTCCGTCCGGTGGCTTGCCACCTTCCATACCTGTTCCTCTGGAACACTCTCTTCTCGTTCTCATGACAACCACTATTCAGCAGCGCCAAGGCGCTTCTGCGTGGAACCAGTTTTGCGACTGGGTCACCTCCA